>JBAYZR010000328.1:0-4163 GCA_041672425.1 Pedobacter sp.
ATAAACAAAGTCATTTCCGTCGCCTGCGGATACCAGTTCGCCCTTGGCATTGATGCTGACTGCTGTTTCACCTGCGTTGACAAGTGTGGTCATGTCCCCATAAGTTTCGCCGAAAAGCTGGTTGTTTCCGCTATTGTCCAGAACGACGTCGTTGCCGGTTCCGCCTTCAATAATGTCGTTGCCGCCATGGAAGGAACCGATAGCGTCGTTGCCGCCATTGCCCATGATGCGGTCATTGCCGTCGCTGTCGTAAATGATATCGCTTCTGTTGGGGGCGGGGGTGTTGGGATCGGTTATGACATTGCCCAATGCATCGTACTGAGGGTTTGTTGGATTGGTGGGGGTGAGGTCGCCGGATATTGTTTTGGTAGTGGTGATGGAAAGTGATTCCTGTAGATGGATACCGAAGTCGCCGGATTGGAAGGTTTCGCCGAGGTTGATGGAGCCGCCGTCTTCGAAAAGTAACCGCCAGTCTGTGCCATGAACCAGATGAATCTTTCCGGTGGCGTCTGTCCAGCTGTTGTTGCCGCTGCTGTACAGTGTGTTTATCGAGATGAAAGTATCGGCATCGCGGGTTATGAAAATTCTTCCCTTGTTGTCGCAGTCCACAATGGTGTCATTACCGTCTCCGATGTTGTACATGTAGAAATCGTTACCCGTGCCACCATAGAGGGTGTCGTCGCCTTTGCCCCCGGTGAGTGTGTCGTTATTTGCGCCGCCTGCCAGATAATCATTGGATTTGCCGCCATACAGGTTGTCACTCTTGTCCCCACCCAGCATAAAGGCGCGCTGGTCGCCTGCTTTGGCATTCATCACGCTGGATCCGCCCTGGATGTAAAAATCGCGAAAATCAGGGAGTTGTTGGGTGATGGTGTCCTTGTCATCCGCTGGCAAGGTATTCAGAAAGTTTTGAAAATTAAGCAACGCGGTCTGCATTCCATTGTTCAGGTTGGGCATGCTATGGCTATAGTTGCTGCCGCAATTGACAAATACCTGCGTCTCGCCTGCTGTAGAGCCAAGACCGGCGATAAGAGAAATGCCGCCTGCTGTTCCGAACGAAGTGACCTTGGAATCAGGAGTACTAAAACCAAGAGCTTGAGCGATATTGCCCCAAATACCGCCTGTGCCGGGCGAATTATAAACATAAGCTTGGGTGATGTTGTTTGGGAAAAGCTGTGTGAGAGCAATGGCAGTGAAGCCGCCAGCCGAATGACCATCCACTTCGAACTGCTGTGGCAAAATACCTTGAGCAATCCACGCCTGAACCTGATCACTGAGCTCATTTAATTGCGCATTGTACCCTGTGACTGTGTAAATTCCGTTATTCACCCAGTCCAATGGGTCGTTTGTCCCGCGAACCGACAGTATTCTCTCGTGGCTCACATTATCCTCAAAAACCGTCAAAGAGCCGCCCCTATCACCGTCGAATTGGGCAACAACCGTATATTTATCGGTGAAAGCCGTTGCCTGCGCTTCTGTCATATCTGCGTTTTGCAGGTTTTTTAAGATGACAGCTTTCGGCATGCCTGGTGACAGCGTAGCGTATGCGGCCAAGGCCAATTCCGAATGCACTGCGCCGTTGGTAATGATGTTATCTGTCAGTTGACTCATTTTGTCCTCCCGGTTTCATTTTTAAAGACGCCACCAACTACATCTACCGAATCCTTCGGGCAACTATAGTGAGATTCAGGAGGCCCACCCATAAGTTCATTGAGGAAATGAGAATCTCCTCCATATCGTGTATAGCTGATGGATTCGCCCAGAAGTCGGCCATCTGCACGCCGAAATACCTGCATATGGCTACGCCACATTCTGGGGGTTGCTTTAGAGTCTCCTCCTGGTTGAAGGTACTTGACGTCCCACTTCCAGATATACTCTGGACCAAGCGCGTTTTCGCCTTGAGAGGGGTAGAAGAAGTTTACATTATTATATTTATCAAACTTCTCCGGCGGCAGGCTCACGGTCTCGTAAACCTTGATGCCGCCATCAATGGCGCATAGACGATCCACCTCCGCATCCATCTTCATTTTGCTGCATGAGACGCAGCCGGTCAGGAGTTCAAGCGCCAGTAAAGCCGATACAAGCCGTTTCATGTTGTTATCCTCCAAATCATGTTTATTTGATGGTTGAACCCCCTCCAGCTTGCTGTGGGTGGTATCCATTGCACGGGGTTTGTCGTCTGCCACGCCTGCGATTGCCTGATTGTTTCCGCCGCATTTACATGCGCTCAAATCCATGATGCTCTTGCGGGTTTCAGTGGCAAAGACGCCGTTGTCCGTCAGCCCATAAATCTTTCCGCTCGTGTCCGCCATAAAAAAGTAGGCGGCGGAAATGTGCGCCGGATAATCTTTCTTGAGGGCAACGGCGAGGTGACCGCCAATAAAATGTCCGGCAACGGTTGCGCCTTTCGGTAGTGTGCCGTTGTCGATCCACGCTGCAACCTGCGCTTTGATATTTGCGTAAAGCGCGTCGGGATTCAGGGAAATCTCCGCCTCCGGCGTGGCGGTCTCCCTTGGTTCGCAAGGTTCCTGTGGCTGCGCCCGGCTGATCGCCAGGCATCTCGAGTGGTCACTTATATGCTCGAAGATTGTCGCAGAGACATTGGTAATGGTGTCGTTTATCTGGACGACAACTTTCCAGGTATTGAGGAAATCCTCTGCCTGCGAATCTGTCATACCCACTCGCCGCAGATTCTCGATGTGAGGCGTATCTTTTCCAAAATCAGCGTATGCGGCCAGAGCCAATTCCGCTTGCGTTGCGTAAATGGCAAAATCTGTCTGTTGACTCATTTTGTACTCCCGGATAAACAAACAAGTTATTTGGGCGAAAGTGATGGATAAAACGGGGATCAGTTTAAGGGAGCCGGAAAAAACAAATATACCGTTTTACATCCCGTCTTCAGGCCGCCTTTGCCGCCCCTTCAATCGCAAAATCCTCAACGTAGCCCTGCTACGCCTGCGGTTTTGCTCAATCAGGAACGACAAATTCGACCTGAATACGTGCGTAAAACTTGGTATATCAGTTTATTCCGACTCCCTTATTTTTTTCGCATGTCGCTGATGGCAACACAGACCGCAATGACGACCAGGATAAATACGCAAAAAATCCAATCCGCTGTGCTGAATCCGAACATATTCTTCTCCATAACCGGAAAGGTGGAATTTTTCGTCCTGGGTGGGAAAGCACCCTTTCCATCAACTCCTTTTGAAGGCCTCGGCCGCCTCTGTCACCATACCTATTTCCTGGTAACAGGTTCCCAGCAGATAATAGATTTCGTTTAACGGGAATTGCTCGGCAAAGACCGGATCAGCCAGCACATCCTCAATAATGGCAATCGCGGCATCGTTGCGGCCTACGTGATGCTCCTCCACAGCTACAGATAAAGCCGTCAGATAGTCGAGTGGCGGAACCAGAGGATTTTTACCCGCCAGAATGGCAGCGATACGTGCCCCTATCCGTGCCTTGTCTCCTGCTTCCAAACGAGGCAACAGCTCTGACCACGCCTCGGCCGCCTGTTCATAACGTCCCAGCACGTAGAGCGCCTCACCATATTCGTACGCTGCATGGCGATCGTCTGGCTCCAATGCCAACGATTTTTTCAGGAATTCTTCAGCAGCATACCAACTGGACACGGCCTGATGCAGTGTCGAAAGGCGCGCGCCCTTCTCAGTGAAGGTTCGGGCAATCTCGCGGCAGAGTCCGGCATTATTCGGGTCCAGCAGGGCCATGATCTTGAGAAGGTTTATTTTACGATCCAGATAAGGGGTGTCTACCTCCTTGGCGTCAAGCATGATGATTTGCCCGCCTAACTCGGAGATGATGTGCGGATAGGCCTCCTTCAGCAGTTCTGCGTACTCGGCAGCTTTGGCGCAATCCGGATTGAGACGTAGCGCCTGGTAAATACCGCGGCCCACCATGTCGTAGTCAGGGGCGCAACTCACCTCGGCGCTACTGAAATCCTCTTCCAGTAGCGGAATGGGCAAGCCGTTGTCCCAGAGAATATTGACCCGACCGTCCCGACCGGTAAGCACATAGCCGGTTGACGGCACAAAATAACGGATACCTTCCAGCTGCGTTGATTGAGTATTTTCCGAATTCTTCATCTGTTTTCCTGCTCCCTCCGGGGAAAAGTATTGATACCGGCATGTACGCCGACCATCTTG
>JBAYZR010000329.1:0-4156 GCA_041672425.1 Pedobacter sp.
GAACTGATGAAGTGTTTTCAAAAAGATCGGTAACCGGAACCAGTGAGTCACCGCGCAAGACCTGCCTGATCAGTTCCACCTTATCCATGGATAGCGAAGAGATGTTACCAATAGTTCGCTTTTTGACCTTGTCTCCATCCCGGTATGATTCCCGCAGAAGAATGGCTGGTGCAGAAGCGCGATTTGGAACGATATCGATGTACATGGGTTGGATAATAGCACAGTTATGATATAAATCAAGATAAAAATGAGATTTACATGGCTATAAATTGCAGGCACAGCAAATGAACAACATACTGATATTCTTGTGATATTAGGTCGTTTTGGGGCTGTTTTGGTGAGGAACTTCAGGTTAGAAGCCTACTTTTTGCGACGATCAAGCAATGAAACCACCTTGGCCTTGCTGTTTTCCGGTTGTTGGCGTTCAGGCAGTTTCTTTTTTTTCTGTTCCTGGTTCAGGCGTTCCTCCTCAAGCGGCGAAACCACCGGATCCATCCGGATGGGAGTTCCCCCCATGGTGAATTCAGCGCCTTCAAGTTGATGTTCGTCCAAAATCCAGGTGAAAACCTGTAGCGGAAAGGTGAAGACCAACAACTGTACCTGCCACCAGCCAGGCTTGATATCAGGGGTGATCTCGTCTATGCGGGCATAGAAGCCCGGCTTGTTGTCCACATTAATGACAACAATATCGTGGATGGTAGCCATGGTGATCCTCGCAGATAGAGTATAATGTCTTGCATTGACTTGGCTTCATTTGGTTCTCGATCAATTCACAGTTGAACACTACGCAGGTCATCGGTCTGAATCGGGGCGGCATGAGGCAGCCGGGTCCACATGAATACGGGCAGCGCTGGTATGCAGTGAAGTCCGGCAAAATCGGTTCGAGCAAGGTATTCCGGTAAGCCCACAGGTCCACGCTGAAATGATACTTGCCATTCAGACAACATTTCCCTCCGCATGTCCGGCAGATATCTGCGCTACCTGAAGAGAGAGCAAACTCACTCAATTGTTCCTTAAACCGCATGATCTCGTTAATGAGCACATCAAGCTCGGCTCTGATCATGGTGGGTAGCTGATCGTAGTGGTCGCTGGCGATTTTCACAGCCTGGATCCATGTCTGCTGGTCGTTCACATTGTTCCTGTAAAATATTGGTTGAAGCAGTCCGTAAGCCGGGTTCTGTTCCCGGCTCGGGTTACCCTTTGCCGGACGATGGCCATTCATCTGGATCTACCGTTACCGGCAGTCTCAAGCGACCAACCCGGAGGCACGGGCGGGCCACCCTTAACGCCTCCCTATTAGGTCTTGCTCCTGATGGGGTTTACCTGGCATCCGCCGTCACCGACGAACCCGGTGAGCTCTTACCTCACCCTTTCACCCTTACCTGCCTTGGCAGGCGGACTTCTCTCTGTGGCACTTTCCCTGAGGTCGCCCCCGCTGGATGTTATCCAGCATCATGCCCTGTGGAGCCCGGACTTTCCTCCCTTCACTGAAGAAGAGCGGCCATCTGGACTACTTCAACCAAACCCTTCTGATGTGCCGAATGATAAACTATTATTATGCTGTCGGCTGATGTTTCAGGATCAATACCCGCTGGCAATGCGGACAACAGATCAGATCATCCCCCCGGAAAAGGGTATTGTAGAGCTGTGGCGGGAGGTTCATGTTGCAGCCCAGACAATATCCGTCGCGGGCAATGGCAACGGCCTGACCACGACGCTGGTCGCGCAGGCTGTTATATCGCTTGAGCAGGCTGGCGGGCAGTGTTTTAGTGATCACATCGCGTCGGGTGGCATCGGTATCGAAGTCTTGCTGAATAGCGGCGATCTCGGCAAGTTTTTCCTGGCGGCGTTGCTTAACGTTTTGTTCCATTTCGGCCAGATTGGCCAATCTGGCCGAAATATCACCGGTTAGCTCCTCGATCTGGCCGATCTTCTGCAAAACTTGCTCTTCCAGTTCGGTAGTTTGTTTGCGCGCCGCGGAAATCTCGCGACCAAAGGCCTGGAACTCCTTATTGGTCTTGATTTCCTTCATGTGGGACTCGGAGCGCTGAATGTTCTCCTGTTCGGCGGCCAGAGAGATTTCAAGTTCTTCTTTGTCCCGCTCTATCTGAGTAACGCGCGTTTCCAGGGCAGCCAACTCTTCACGGGCTGTATCCAGTTCGTGATCAATCCCGTTGATATCGCGGTGCAAGCCATTTTGGGCGTTTTTCAACGAATCCAGTTGAAGGTCGATCTCCTGTAGTTGTTCCAACATTTCAAGTCTGTTTTTCAAATTTGCTTCCTCCCGGTAGTCTGAGTATTTTTATGACTTCATGTATGTCTGGCAGTTTTTGAACGGATCTGTTTCAACTGTACACGGAAGCACCTCGCAGTTTGTGTACCCCGCTGTAAGCAGAATATTTCGCAATTGTCCGGTTACCGCCGCCACCATGATATGTTCGGTAGGGAAGTGCCCGGCATCGATCACGGCAATGCCCTGGTCCTCTGCATCACGGGCCTCGTGGTACTTGACATCGCCCGTCACCAGACAATCCGCCCCGGCCCGGACCGCCTCGCGCAGCAACGAGACGCCGCTACCGCTGCACAGGGCAACCTTGTGCACCAAGGTGGTGGGATCACCAACATAGCGGAGCATCGGCGCCTGAAGCTGCTCGCTGATCTGCTCGGCAAAAACCGCAAGCGGTGAAGGACTTGCAAGGTGTCCGATCCTTCCCAGTCCCTGATGGTTCCCCTCATTAATCAGAGGATAGATATCAAAGGCCGGCTCCTCATATGGATGGACACTCAACAAGGTCTTTATGGTACGCGGCAGGTTGACCCGGTTGATCAATAGTTCCAGGCGCTGTTCCCGCAAGCGCTCCAGTAAACCTGTGCTTCCGATGAACGGGGTAGCGCCCTCCAGTGGGGTAAAGGTTCCTTCGCCGGTTGCGGCAAAGGAGCAGTCGCGGTAGTTTCCCTGGTTAACGGTGTGTTGGAACAGGGCTGTGCGCACCCGTTCGAGATAATCTTCGGGCACAAAAACCACCAATTTGACCAATTCCTGTATCGCTGTAGTCTGGAGCGGAACAGAGGCGGAAAGCCCCAGTCGAGCCGCAAGCAGGTCGTTCAACCCTCCAGAGGCAATATCGTAACTGGTGTGGATGCTGATTATTGCCAGGCCGCCCTTGATGGCGGAATGAATCAGCTTGCCTTGATGTGTTGCTGTGGATATATTTTTTTGCGGTTTGAAGATCAGGGGGTGATGAGTGATGAGGAGTTGGCAGGAAGAGGCAAGGGCTGAATCGATAACGGCTGGTGTGGGATCCAGGGCAACCATGATTCGGGAGATGTTCGCGGTTGGGTCGCCTATCTGAAGTCCTGAGTTGTCCCAGGATTCCGCCAATCCTGGTGGTGCCATTTTATTAATGATACCAAGTATATATGAAAGTTTTGCGTTTTTCATGAGGCACAAACAAAAAGAGTGCAACCTTGCGGTGTGCACTCTCGTGGGAAAGTTATGTTGGGTCGCCCCATTCGTAATATTGCCGGCATCCGGCGTATCTACCTCGGTATGAATTGGTGGGCCCACCAGGACTCGAACCTGGGACCAACCGGTTATGAGCCGGTGGCTCTAGCCAACTGAGCTATAGGCCCGTGAGAATGAACACTATGAATGAAAAGTGTCATTGCTGTCAAGAACTTTTGCAGGGTAAATTTGTTCTCCATTAAATCAGGAGGGTTCCTGCGCACATGAATTTTTAGTCATTCTCAAGGAATCAAAGACCAATCTGATATTCCGGGTGAGTTGCCGAATTTTTTGTGCGACGTTTGTTACTCCTTTTGATTTCATTAACCACACGACGAAGCGTCGAAGTCGGGTTATCCCATATTTAACACCTTCAAAAATAACTACTGTAAATACATGATGCTAAGGCATCAAGAAAATCGGAGGGGCACTACATTTTGTGTTTTTTGCGTTAGCAGTCAACTTGTTGCGTATCGCATGGACCGCCTGATATGCCAGAACCGTTATGAACAGATGCCCTTCCGCCCGATGCTCCTTGTGATGGTATTATCGGCAGGATGGCTTTGCCTGGGGGTATTTGACGGTAATGTCTCTGAGGGCACGACTCTGGAAGGCATGCTTACCGGGTTGAACGCACCCGCAGAGGTGGGG
>JBAYZR010000330.1:0-4140 GCA_041672425.1 Pedobacter sp.
CATAATTTCGGTTGAGGTATCCAACCATGCGTCGGGCGGCGCTGCTTCCGCTCCCTCGGCCACTGATGACAAGCAGGTCATCATAGCCGAGTGCGTGGAGCGGGTCCTGGACATCCTCCAACAGAAAGCGGAGCGCTGACCCATGAGCAAACGGGGAACACTGGAAAAGCTGATGATCAAGGCATATGAATCTCCAAAATATTCCGGGCAGCCGGTGTCCGAATTCACGGCCTTCATCAATCCGAACGAGATCACCCTGTCATATGAGATGGAATACGATAGCGCCCAAGGCTCGGGAACGACCAACAGTCGCATGAACTTCAAAAAAATGAAGCCGGGCGATATGTCGTTGAATTTTTTCATCGACGGCACCGGGGCCAGCGGCAGGATGGTCGATTTACAGCAGCAGGTAGAAAGTTTTCAGACGGTCACCGGCTATAACGGAAACATTCACCGGCCGAACTATCTCAAGGTTGTCTGGGGAACGCTCCAGGTAAAGCGTTGCGTCCTGAAAAGCGCTTCGATCATCTACAAGCTGTTCAAGCCGGACGGCGTGCCGCTACGGGCAGTTATCAGCGCCACCTTTACCGATAATTCGGACGACCAGACGCGAGTTGCCATGTCTCAGGATCAATCGCCTGACCTCACCCATGTCCGCATGGTAAAGGCTGGCGACAACCTGCCGACATTGTGCAGGGAGATCTATAATGATCCATCCTATTACCTTGAGGTAGCCCGCGCCAACCGGATAAACGATTTTCGCAACCTGACGCCAGGCGTCAGAATCATCTTTCCGCCATTGGAGAAATAGCCATTCCTGAAGAACGGTCAATACCCATTCCTGCCGAACACCGCGAATTTACCGTCAAGGTTGACGGGGTCGCGGTTGCGCGAGAGCATCAGTTGCTGGCCGTGAATGTCACGAAAACGGTAAACAGGATTTCCTCCGCGCGGCTCGTGTATCTGGATGGCGCCGCATCATCCGGTGATTTTCCCTTGAGCAATGCCGACACCTTTGTCCCAGGCAAAGAGGTGGAGATTCTGGCTGGCGCAACCAACAACCCTGTTACGCTGTTCAAGGGTATTGTCATCCGGCAGGGCATCAAGGTGCGGGATCATTCAGCTCCGCAGCTGGTGGTGGAATGTCGGCACAAAGCGGTCAAACTGACGGTGGGACACAAAAACTCCTATTTCTTCGACCAGAAAGACAGCGAGATCATCAGCGCCCTGCTACAGAACGCCTCCATTGACGCTGATGTGGAAAATACCACGGTGACCCATAAGCAGCAGGTGCAGTTCAACTGCACCGACTGGGATTTTCTGCTGATGCGGGCAGAGGCGAACGGCAAACTGGTGTTCACTGCTGATGACAAGGTGTTTGTGAAGGCCCCGGTGATTGGGGCAACGGCGGTCTGCTCGCTACAGTTCGGCGCCACCATCCTCGAAATGGACGCCCGGATCGATGCGCGTGGGCAGTACGGCGCCGTGAAAAGCGCCACATGGGATGCCGCCCAGCAGAGTGTGGTTGTGAAGGAGGCAGTTGATCCCGGTATCAGCAGCCCCGGCAATCTGGGGAGTGACGACCTGGCGGCTGTAATGGGACTTGACCACTATCACCTGCAGCATACGACAGTCGCAGAGGATGAAGCGCAGGCATGGGCCGACGCCCAATGGCTGAAATCGCAGATGAGCAGGGTAAACGGTCGCGTTAAATGTGAGGGTATCGCCACGGTCAATCCGGGCGACATCGTCACCCTGGGCGGGATCAGTGAACGGTACAACGGAGATGTGTTCGTAAGCGGTGTCCGCCACGATTTCGATCTGGCGCAGGGGTGGAAAACCCATCTCCAATTCGGCAATCTTGATACCTGGCTGGGTGAGGAACAGGCCGTCTCCAGCCCGAAGGCCTCTGCGCTACTGCCAGGAGTCAACGGCCTACAGATCGGGGTTGTAACCGGGAATGAAGACCCTGACGGCGAGCACCGGGTGCAGGTGCGGATTCCGTTGGTTGACCCGCAGGGAGAAGGAACCTGGGCGCGGGTAGCTGCTGTTGACGCTGGGGATGAGCGGGGATTCTTCTTCCGGCCCGAGCTTGGGGATGAAGTAGTGCTGGGATTCCTGAATGACGACCCGCGCCAGGCAATGGTTCTCGGCATGCTGCACAGCAGCGCCAAGGCTGCGCCGCTGCAAGGCTCTGACGACAACCACGAGAAGGTTTACCAGAGCCGTTCAAAGATGAAGATCTATTTAAATGACGACACGAAGACCATGCGTCTGGAAACCCCGGCAGGCAATGCGATCACGCTAAACGAAGACGACCAGTCCGTCAGGATAGTAGACCAGAACGGAAACAAGCTGGAAATGACCCAGGAGGGCATCACGATAGAAAGCAGCAAGACTATCACCCTGAAGGCGGGCACGGAATTGAAGCTGGAGTCAAGCGCCTCGCTGAGCGTCAAGGGGGGTACCGAACTGAAGCTGGAAGGCACATCCGGGACAGAGGTTTCCAGCAGCGGGATAACGAAGGTTAAGGGGAGCCTTATACAATTGAATTAACGGTAAATCCCCCCTAACCCCCCTTCAAAAAGGGGGGGATCTTAGAACCTCCCCCGTTTGTAAAGGGGGACTGAGGGGGATTTGATTTTGAATGGGAAATAAGTAAGGGAGGTTTGGGGTGGCAGGCGGAAAGGAGATCAAGCGGTTATGAATCAGCAACCTTGCACGTTGAGAGATGAAATGCCGGAAAAATGGGAGTCATTGGTGATTACAAGGGCTTTACGACAAAGAGCGGTTGCGCCGATAATGGCATCAGGAAGTTTGAGACGATGCCGTGTGCGCAACATCAATGCGTTGCCTGACAATTCGTCATCATGCGCCAGTGGCACAATTTCAACTCTGTCGCAGAATATTTTGAAGCTGCTTCGGTCAGCATCGCTCAAGCCATCAAAGGCCAGAAACTCCAGGTATGTAATAACAGAAATACCGACATATGCTGCTGCTTCAAGCTTGGTTGCCAGATCCCGGTTACCATTCAACAGCGAGACAACAGCATTGGTATCCAGCACACAACGCAGTTTACCACTCATCGCGCAGACTCCGTTGGGCAGCGACAGCATCACCTTTCCAGTTCATAGTGCCGCACAGATCACTAAAACAGTAGGTGGCATTATGTTTTTGGGTGGAAGCTCGTCTGGTGAGCAAAAATTGGAAAAAGTCTCGCATCTCGCGTCGCTCAGGTGCAGGAAGTTCAGAAAGATCAAGCAGATTGGTTGCAGATCGGGGCATGATGTCGCCTCCTTGTTTTTGATGATAGGTACGTTAGCACAGGAGATGAATGATGACAAGATTGAAGTCAAGGGGGGGCACCGAGCTGAAGCTGGAAGGGGCGTCAGGGGCGGAGGTTTCAAGCAGCGGGTGATGAGAAAAAAAGTTACTAATGTGCTAACGGGATTATTTGTTGCGGTGGCGTTTGGCTTGGCTGCCTGCGGAGGCGGAGGTAGCGGCGATTTAAGTTAGCTGTTCATTTTAAAACTGAAGGGAGAATTTTTACATGGCAAGAACAGGTGTAAAGGTTTTATTGGTTTGTATTCTCATGGCATTTGTTACACAGATCAGTGGTTGCGCGACCTTGAACGATGTCGTACGAGTTAAGGAGGATGGCTCCGAAGGTACTACGAAAGTCTATCCTGTGAATACGGATCAGGCATGGGAGATCGCAAAGGCGGTTTTTCGTTGGGAAGGTTCAGATGCTATTGAAGAGCACAAAGATCAAGGATATATGTTGACCAGCAGTGGCGTGAATATGGTTTCTTGGGGCGCTGTCATGGGAGCATGGATTGTGCCTGTGGATAAGGATAATACCAACGTAACGGTTGTTACCAAAAGAAGATTAACAATTAACTTGGCAACAACTCTGACAGAAGGAACTTTTCACAACCGGTTTGCACAAGCAGTAGAAATTATAAAAAAAGGCCAGCCTCTTCCACGAACACTACCAGAGTAAAAATTCAACCTGCTTTTGACAGGAACGATATGCCGGCAGCAGCACGGGTAGGGGATGTAAGCAATCATGGCGGGACCATTGTCGGCCCCGGAGTGGCAACGGTGCTGATCGGCGGGATGCCGACCGCTGTGGCGGGA
>JBAYZR010000331.1:0-4115 GCA_041672425.1 Pedobacter sp.
CGCCATAGCCGCTACGGTGATCGTAGTTAAGGTTAAGCTGCAAATGTTCAATCGGGCGAATGCGGCAACCGACCTCAACTACATCAGCATCGGCGCCTTTACCGTAATCCTGCATGCTGTAACCAGCATTGATAGAGAACATGTCATTGAAGGTGTAGTCGGCGCGAAACACACCTTCCTGATAGCGGTCGACAGCAAAAACGGAATAAATCGAGGTTGCATCAAAAGTCGGATAGCTCTGATACCACTCACCGGTGAATATGAGGTTTGATGTTGGAAAGTACTTGACGCCGGCCAATACTTCATTGAATGATTCGCTTACCAAATCAAAACGGGTGTTGCCGTACAACTTTAAGGAATTGAAAACATACTGTTTTAAATCTGCACCCAGCTGGTTGCGGGCTACTCCATCCTTGTCAAGCTTCATGAAATAACTTAGTTCGGCATCAGTTCCTTTTAGACCTGTGAGGTAAGCGGCAGCCCCGAATGCATAATCCTGGGAGCGTGTCCCCTCGCCATTCAGATCAAAAAATACGTTGCGGCCACCCATCACGGAGAAGGCGACAGGGCCGACTTTTTTTAACTCGATCTGGCCGCCATCAATCAGTGCACTTCCTGCGGCATAGTTCACAAACTGCCGTCCGAAGCGAAGGTCAACCTTGTCGTACAGGTCACGATAGTCCGCATACAGATAATAGAGCCTGCCGTTCGTTCCCTCACCGTTACGTACATCCTGTGTTGCGCGCCCGTATCCCTGAAATGAAAGCTTACCGGCCTTGTCGACATTTATAATCGACAGGTTCAGGTACTCTGCAAATTCTGCCTGCTTTTTTTCAGTGAAAACGTTGTTGAACCACAGGAACTGGGTGGAGCTTCTGCCATGCACTTCCGCTGACCAGGCTGTTGTGGCCGTCAGGAGCGGAATGCAGGCGAGTGTGTGAAGAATCCATTTAATTCCCATCAAATTAACCTCCTTTCCTCTTGATAACAATGCTACGTCCGTTTGTTAGATGTTGGTGAAATGAGCTCCTTCTCTCACCTCCCCTTTTTTAGCTGTGACTTAAAGATGATAATTTAACAATTAAATTGCAGACAGAAAGTTGACAAAATAGTGCGAGTATCTTGCCAATTTTAATGAAAAGCCCTGCTTGTGCTGAATAGAAGAATTATGAAATAATAGTATCACGACATTATATGGTTACAAGTTAGGTCATAAAAATAAGTCCCGAAGAGAACACATATTTTTCTGCGAGTAGAGATGTGTGCAGATATATCAAGTCTTTTCACTGTGTTCCCATACGTTATTTGGTTTGAACTAGCATTGACAAACCATAGGTGGAATCAGTATAGTTAAAAATACCATTATTGATCAGGAGGAAGTAATAGCCATGCCCATGTACGAGTACCGCTGTGTTGCATGCGATCATCAGTTCGAGCTGCGACAAAAATTTTCCGATGCTCCAGCCAGTGAATGCCCCCAGTGCGGCAGCCCGGTGGAGAAAATGATTTCGTCTGCCGCTTTCAGCCTGAAGGGCGAAGGCTGGTTTAATACCGGCTATTGTCCGAAGACGGAGGCGCCCAAACCTGTCGGATGCGCCGGAGGCGGATGCTGCGCTGCCTGACATGCCGTCAGATGTCCGATTGCAACGAAGTACAGACCTGCCAGGTTTTCACTGCCTGGCAGGTCTGCTTGTTTTTTCCATATGCGTAAACCAAACTTTACAAAGTGGGTCGTGAAACAGTATGATACCCGGACTTTTTATTGCCAAGGAGAGCTGATATGGCCAAAATCATTGATGGCAAGGCAATTGCCGCAAAAATCCGTACCGAGATTGCTGCCGGGGTTCAGGAGTTGGAACAGAAAGGTATCACCCCAGGTCTGGCGGTGGTGCTGGTCGGGGAGGATCCGGCCAGTCGCGTCTATGTCAGCATGAAGGAAAAGGCCTGCCATGAGGCAGGCATCTTCTCGGACGAATACAAAATGCCGGTCGAAACCAGCGAAGCCGAACTGTTGGCGCTGGTGGACAAACTCAACAATGATCCAAAGATTCACGGCATTCTGGTGCAGTTGCCGCTGCCGCCCCAGATCGACACCGACAAGGTGCTGGAGGCTATCTCGCCCAAGAAGGATGCGGACGGCTTCCATCCCTATAATGTGGGACGCCTGTCGGTGGGCAAGCCGCTCTTTCAGCCATGCACCCCTTATGGTGTCATGGTTATGCTCAAGGAGGAGGGGATTGACCTGGCTGGCAAAGAGGTGGTGGTGATAGGTCGTTCCAATATAGTAGGGAAACCGGTGGCCATGATGTGCCTGGCACGGCATGCCACTGTAACAGTCTGCCACTCCAGGACGCACGATCTGGCAGCGGTGGTTCGCCGGGCGGATGTGGTTATTGCTGCAGTTGGACGGCCCGAGATGGTCAAAGGGGATTGGATCAAGGAAGGGGCCGTGGTGATCGACGTGGGTGTTAACCGCGTTGGTGAGAAAAAGCTGGTGGGGGATGTTGATTTTGCAGCTGCCAGTCAACGGGCTAGTGCGATTACCCCGGTACCAGGGGGAGTCGGCCCAATGACCATCACCATGCTGCTTTATAATACGCTGGAGTCAGCCCGTCGCACCGCCGGGGTGAACCAGGCGTGATCGTCTCCACCCAGAAACCGCTTGAGCAGATTATATCAGCCCTGGAAGGGGGCAACCGGGTATTTATCATCGGCTGCGCCAAGTGCGCCACGGTCTGCAAGTCAGGTGGCGAGGAAGAGGTCTTCCGCATGCAGGACGCCTTGACGGCGGTCGGCAAGGAGGTGACCGGCACCATTGTTATTGATGAGACCTGCCACATGCTGCGCACCGGTCGTGACCTGCGATCCCGGCGCGAACAGGTGGAAGAGGCCGATTTCCTGCTGGTACTCTCCTGCGGCGCCGGTATCCAGTCGGTGGCCGAAGCCTCGGAGAAAAAGGTCGTGGCCGGTACTGATACAAAGTTTCTTGGTAACATCAGACGCTTCGGCCAGTTTGAACAGCGTTGCTCCCTGTGTGGCGACTGTCGCCTGAATGTCACCGGTGGTGTCTGTCCGGTGACGGTCTGCGCCAAGGGGCTCCTCAATGGCCCCTGTGGTGGCATGGAGGATGGCGCCTGCGAGGTTGATCATAACAGCCGCTGTGCCTGGGTCACTATCTATGAACGGCTGGAACGTCAGCAGCGGGCCGGGCAGTTGGAGGAGATAACTCCCCCCCGTGACTTTGACCACAAACGTCATCCCAACAGTCTCACACTTGAGAAATAACATGCCATCCAACCTTGCCCGTAAGCTGGCTGCCAACAAATTCGTAATCACTGCCGAGGTTGCCCCGCCCAAAGGGAGCGAAACCTCTGAACTTCTTCGTGCAGCTGCCTTTCTGGCGCCATTCGTTGATGCCATCAATATTACCGACAATCAGGGCGCCAATATGCGCATGACGCCGCTGGTAGCAGCAGGATTGTTGGTTCGGGAAGGGCTCGAGCCGGTCATGCAGCTCACCTGCCGTGACCGCAACCGTCTGGCCCTGCAGAGTGATCTGTTGGGTGCGGCAGCTCTGGGTATTCACAATATTCTGGCGTTATCCGGTGATGATATAGGTTGTGGCGACCATCGTCAGGGGCGGGCGGTCTTTGATCTTGATTCCGTGCTGCTTCTACAGGTCATTGACACCATGAACAGGGGACTGGACATGAATGGTTCGCCCCTGTCCGGCGCCACCAGTTTTTTTGCCGGAGCAGCTGCTGCTCCGGAGGTGGAGCCATTTGCCGCTACCCTCCCAAAACTGTCAAAAAAGGCTAAGGCCGACGCGCGTTTCTTCCAGACTCAGGCCGTGTTCAACCCGGAACGTCTGGCGTTTTTCTGCGAAAGCATGCATCCGTTTGATGTCAAGGTGATTGCTGGTATTCTTGTGTTGAAATCAGCCAAGATGGCGGAGTTTATCAACCAGGCTATCCCCGGATTGAAGGTGCCGAAAACTATTGTTGAACGACTGAAATCAGCCACCAATCCCGCTAGCGAGGGGGTACGGATTGCCTCCGAGATGGCTGTGCAGTGTCGCGCCATATGTGCCGGTGTTCATATCATGGCCATGGGGC
>JBAYZR010000332.1:0-4109 GCA_041672425.1 Pedobacter sp.
GATGGTAAATAACGGCGCCAGCTTTTCCGCTATCAGGTGTTCGCCATAAAGCCCGCCTCCCTTGATAAACTGGAAGACGCACACCTTGAGACCGCGGCCCACAGCCCGTAGCGCCAGACCGAGAGATGCTGTTGTCTTACCTTTACCGTTGCCGGTGTAGACTTGTATATAACCTTTTTCCAACGTCATGCTTTGTTCACCCTTCCTTGAATACAGTGTTAATTTTCAGTAACTTCAAAACATGAAATATGACGATCCCAACCGCGAAGAGACTATTGAATCAGGCCACGTTTCAATCCTTGTTCTTATGGATTTGCCCGGATGACTTTAAACATTTCCCGATTGTATGTGAATGCCATGAGGTTTCAATCCTTGTTCTTATGGATTTGCCCGGATGACAAGGACAGGAAATGGCTGACATAATCCAGATCGACGTTTCAATCCTTGTTCTTATGGATTTGCCCGGATGACCACCGGAAAGACCCTGCTTGCCATGCATGATCTGGTGTTTCAATCCTTGTTCTTATGGATTTGCCCGGATGACACTCCTGTTTGGGTGAGATGTACTCCGTCTTGATTGGTTTCAATCCTTGTTCTTATGGATTTGCCCGGATGACATGTTTGACCACCTAGAGCGTGGTTGGTATAACCACGTTTCAATCCTTGTTCTTATGGATTTGCCCGGATGACTTTGCATAGCCATGGAGTATCTTGGCCCCAGGTGAGTGTTTCAATCCTTGTTCTTATGGATTTGCCCGGATGACAGCAGAAAAGGCAGCGGCCATCAAGAACCACCTCTGTTTCAATCCTTGTTCTTATGGATTTGCCCGGATGACTAAGACGATCATGTCTGAACTGAAGGAGTCATACTAGTTTCAATCCTTGTTCTTATGGATTTGCCCGGATGACAACTACCGACTGCAAAGGCCATCACCCATACGAACCGTTTCAATCCTTGTTCTTATGGATTTGCCCGGATGACTCTGAGGGCAACATGCAGTTTTGCACCTTTGACCGGTTTCAATCCTTGTTCTTATGGATTTGCCCGGATGACGCGAGCAAGGACATCGAACGGTATGCAGCAATGATGTTTCAATCCTTGTTCTTATGGATTTGCCCGGATGACGAAAGGGTTTGCTGGACAGGCAAACGCTTTAACGCAGTTTCAATCCTTGTTCTTATGGATTTGCCCGGATGACCCGACATTGGAATTCAGACCGCTGATATTAGCAGCGGGTTTCAATCCTTGTTCTTATGGATTTGCCCGGATGACGGACAATCGGACAGCTTCATACGGATCAGCAACCTTGTTTCAATCCTTGTTCTTATGGATTTGCCCGGATGACACAGAGATACCATTAATAAGGATTACAGTTTTACGGTGTTTCAATCCTTGTTCTTATGGATTTGCCCGGATGACGCTCAAGCTACTGCTGACCAGCAAGCTGCCGATGCGGGTTTCAATCCTTGTTCTTATGGATTTGCCCGGATGACGCGATTCGGCAAGATCAGCAAAAGGCACACCTGTAAGTTTCAATCCTTGTTCTTATGGATTTGCCCGGATGACGAGGAGGAGCATAAGGTAGCCCAGTTGTGTCATCAGGTTTCAATCCTTGTTCTTATGGATTTGCCCGGATGACCCCTTATCGATATCTTGAGTAATGAGAATCAAGTCAGTTTCAATCCTTGTTCTTATGGATTTGCCCGGATGACCCTTCAACGGTGGTGGCATCCGTACAAGTCAGTGTTGAGTTTCAATCCTTGTTCTTATGGATTTGCCCGGATGACCGCTTTTTCTCCGCAATGCCTTGTACAGCCTGGTTTTAACCCGGAATTTCGCAGGCTCTTTTTCTTAATTCTCACTCGAATTTACCCCCTTTCTGATGCATTTAAACCACCGGTTAACATGGAATTTTATTCTGCATCACCTGACAATCGCTACATTTTTTCCAACCACAACACAGTAGGCGCAATAAAAACAAACCATGCAGCTTACGAACAGACATTCCGGTAACAACAATCCAGACATTTTGCCGTATTCTTAGTCCCGGCAGGATAATACCCTTTCTGGGTGATTGCAATCATTTCAGCGATCATTCCTTTCAGACGATTGAAATCGTCCTCGGTGACCGTAATCTCCTTCATCAAACTGTTACTGCGGGTATAACAAACGTAGCCACGATTTACCTCCTTTCCATAATTTTCCTGAATCAGCAACGCATAAAACACCACCTGATAGCGATAGGTGGAGAAAATCCGGTCGTTATATTCGGCAAACTTGTAATCCAACGGGGCCATCGTACCGTCATCCAGCGTCAGGACTTCATCCACAACACCTTTTATATTGTAACGTGGCGACGACAACCATACACCCGGTTCCTTGCCAACACAGCCGATTTTCTTGCGCAGATAATCAACATTGGTCGTCTCACGCTGGGTATGCACCTCGCGCCCGATCTGCACCTTATAACGCCGATCCTCATGCTGACTGATACAAAGGCAGTTCATGAAATAGATAAAACGCGGACAGAACAGATATTCCAAAAGCTCCGACGCCGTTACAAAAATTCCTTCGCTATCCATCGCCTTCACAGGATCAGGGCCTGAAGCTTGCCGCTCACAAGCTGCGTATCGAACGAATTGCCCAGCAAGCGGATTTTCCTGAAATCATCCTCGCACACTGGAAAAAGAAAAACAGCATCAGTCTCCAGATCCATCAAGGCTTTGCATTTCAGGCCCAGTTCATCCACCTCGTTTTTATTGAGATCACCCAAAAAACAGCTCTTCTGCACTCGATACAGGCCGTATTCCTTGCAGAATTTTGCAATCTTTGTGCGAGGCTTGTCTTTGACGATATCGTAAATCACCCAGGTCAGCATACTTTCTCCTCTATCAGACTGTTGGCGATGCGGTGGCACTCCATCTGGATAGTGTTGCGTCGCTGGATATTTCGCCCCCGGTAGCGGATTGATTCGTCAAAATGCTTGTTCAGCGCCTCGATCAAAAAAGCCTTTCCTTCCTTGTTCAGCGTCATGCCGTCATTAGGCAGCTTGTCGAAGTATTCCACCTTTACCTTGCGTCCGGAAAAAAGGAATACAACCGGTTCCTCGGCATAAATACGAAACAGCTCAATCAGGTCAAAAACCAGCGATTTTTTATTATAGTTGTCGGTGTGAACGAAACCGATATAGGGATCGAGTCCAGCCAGAATACACCCCTTTTCCACCAGAGAATACAGGACTCCATAGCCGTAATTGAGCATGGCGTTGAACTCGTCCTTGGCCGGATTGCGACTGCGACCATCAAAACTAAAACGCTCCGGCATGACATGACTGAGCAGTTCAAAATAGATTCTTCCTGCGGTACCCTCCAGCCCCATGATGGTTCCGCGCCGTTCGTCCAGTGTCCCAGAGAGCGCCCCCAGTTTCTTGCTGAGTTCCTTCAAGCTGTTGGACGATGCCTTCAGCTTTTCGGCCTTATCCTCTCTCGGACGACTCAGTCGATCCAGAAACTCCGCCTGATTGGAGACTTTCGTAACTATCCATTCCTTCGCCAGGTCGAGCCCCTGCGCGGATTCACTGATTTCAAGCTGGCGACGGCGAATCAGGGTGGTGCTTCCCAGCTTTGAATGCCAGACACGCCCATAGGGGTTACCGTGGTGATCAAGAAAAACAATGTCAATGTTGTTGTCCATTGCCAGCTTTATGGCATCGGTGGATAGATAAGCGCTGGTGGTAATCATGATCGATTCCACCTTGCGCGGCGACACCTCGAACACCTTGTCTTCGTTCTTGATGACAAAGCATTCGCCGCTTTTTTTCAGATATGCTCCGTAGGTGTTGATGACAAGTTGCACAACTCTACCTCTTGTAATTGAGAATATTCAACCGGCTGATACATACTCCATCAGCACAAACCCCTTTGACACCATCTTACCCACACCGACAAAGGCAGGTATGCGGAAGTTGGTGACAAATTCCTGAGGGAGTCGGAATAAACTGATATACCAAGTTTTACGCACGGATTCAGGTCGAATTTGT
Organism: Pedobacter sp.; assembly: GCA_041672425.1. GTDB lineage: Bacteria > Desulfobacterota > Desulfuromonadia > Geobacterales > Pseudopelobacteraceae > JACPFJ01. The sequence continues at coordinate 4,041 of JBAYZR010000332.1, forward strand.
CGTTCCTGATTGAGCAAAACCGCAGGCGTAGCAGTGCTACGTTGAGGATTTTGCGATTGAAGGGGCGGC
>JBAYZR010000333.1:0-4086 GCA_041672425.1 Pedobacter sp.
GGTTTTAGCGCTAATGCAATTACCTAACGGACAACGCTGACAAAGAATGAAACATCAATAGACCGGGATTTCCCTGCCGGACGCGGTGATATAGGTAACGCTGGACTTTCCTCCCAGATTGGCCGCTACCCGAACCCGCTCCACCTTTTCACCTGCGATGTAAAAATCCTTGATATTCATGGCTGAAAGCTCGTAAGTAACCGTTGCCGTGATAAGGGATGGATAGGCTGACGAAATATTCAACGCAACATCCGCCGTGGCTGCGGCCTCTGTGCCGCTCAGGGTTCCTGTTGCAGAAGTGCCTGTCCCGCCAGACGGGAGCGCCGAGACCGTTACGGTTTGCCCCAACGGAATGTTCGTAGCGCTCACTGTTATGGTCACTGGGTTCTTGGTATTAAAGGGGAGAATTACATCAGGGGCGATGAAAGAACCAGCAGGCACACCAGGAACGCTGATCCCGCCTATTGCTGTGATCTTCAGGGAGGGCATATCGGGCGGTTCCACCGCATAGGGATAACTGAGAGAAGCTGGGGGAGTGGTAGATGCAGTCCGCAAAACAGTTGCAGCCTCAATGCGGATTCGCCCGGCAGAGCCGACTGGTGTGGTGTTTGTTGAAGCAATCAGACCACCAACGGCTGACAAGATACCGTTACCGGAAAGCGTGTTGGCAAGCAGGCGGATTGATCCTCCCGAACCAGCTCCGCCTTTACCGCCCCAATTATCACCATTACTTCCAATCCCACCGTTTGCAGTTATGCTGCCATTTATTGCTATGATGCCGGATGATGCAATTAACAATGATCCGCCGCCACCGCCACCAGCACCGCCGGCGCCAGCACCGGCGGATGTAGCTGTTGTACCACCACCACCGCCACCTCCAGAACCACCGATTGCAGGCAGTATCCATTCGTTTCCATAGATGCGCCCTCCAGAGCCACCAATACCCGCGTTACCATATGGTACTCCTTCAGGGCCTGACTGGAAATATCCAGCACTTCCGCCATATCCACCAATAATTAGTACAGTACTTGTTGCCGGCCCTCCTCCTCCGCCGCCGCCAGGCCCTCCGCCGTTCTTGCCACTCTGGCTGATCATCCCTCCGCCCCCACCGTCAAAACCGCCCGGCCCGCCGGTGCCGGGAAACACATATGCATCGGAGCCGGTTCCGTTCAGGCTGATTGTGCCGTTGATTGTCACGTCGCCGGTGGCAAGGATGGTGACCGGTGTATTCTGGCTGTTCTTCGTAAAGGTCAGTGTTTTGCCAGTGGGGATTGTCACTGTGGTGAAGTTGAACACTCCACTTTCGGGGATCTGTAACACGGTATCGGTAGTCGGCGCAAAGGCCCCGTCTGCGCCGGTGCTGCCGCTGACAAAGGCGGCAAGAACGACAGACGGCAACAGGATTAACAACAGCGACAAGATGGCCAGGAATTGTTTTTTGTTTGCATGCATTGTCATAACCTCCTGTTTTTGGTTTCTGCTTAGTACTTTGCCCTCTTAACGGCAAATCCCCCCTAACCCCCCTTCAAAAAGGGGGGGATCTTGGAACCTCCCCCTTTGTAAAGGGGGAATGAGGGGGATTTGTTTTTGAATGTGACAAATTTACAACCCCAGATACCCGTTAATCACCTTCTGCACCTCATTGATGGTGACACTATTACTTCCGTCGATATCCACACAAGCCGCCACCGCCTTCAATCCCAGGTACATGTTGATGGCTGCCTGAACCTCGGCAATAGTTACCTTGCCGTCACCGTCGCAGTCGCCAGGCTTGCCTGTGATAACAGTTATGGTGGCGCTGGAGCTTGCGCTGTTGTTGGCTGCATCCCTGGCTGTGACGGTGATGTTGTTATTGCCAATGGTAAGGCCGGTGATGGCGACACTCCAGGTGGTGTTGGTCGGGTATGTCACGTTGCCTGTTGTGGCTGTGGGACAGGTGACAATGATGGTTGCCCCGGCCTCCATGTCGCCGCTGACGATCTGGGTTGTCAGGGTTGTTGGACTCTGCACCGGGTTGATTACAGGCGGTGGCGGCGGGACGTTGTCGTAGAGGATGCGGGCAGTGACCGCTGTACTGAGCCGGTTGGCGGAGTCCATTGTTGTAACTTCAAGGATGTTGTTACCAGGTAATAGTGGGGTATATGTGGCATTCCAGGTGGTCAGGTTGTCGAGAGCAGCTACTTTCTTCCCGTTGATCCAGATGGAGGTTCCGGCTGGCTTGTTGCCGGCAAGGGCAATGGTTGATGTGCCGACAGTTGCTGGCAATGTGTTAAGGGTGGGTGGGACAGGGGCGTTCGGATCGCTTATGCCGGAGGCATGGTGGAATATGATTTCATCCAAGGTCAGGGCGCGTTTATATATGGCGAGTTCGTCGATGAGACCATTAAATTGACCGCCACCAGCCAGGAATCTTCCGACGGTAAAGGCCTGACTTGCTGTTGCCGGAGCTGTAATAACCCCGGATTTCTGCTCTATGCCATCAACATATATTCTGGCAATGTTTGTTGAAGTGCCTTCATACAGACCAACAAGCAAATGCCACTTGTCATCCGAAATCAGAGATGTTCCAACAACAATGCCAGTACCAGTGCCATTGCCGATTGCTGCCTTGCCGTTGGTAACAATCAGCTGGAAACTCTGCGAAGGCACACTGGCGTTGCTGACTCCATAATGGAATATGGCCTGGTCACCGGTGGCATTCCCTGTCTTTATCCATGCCATGATTGTGCGGCTGGAACTCCCCAGGGGAAAACCGGAAGTGGTCCCCTGAACATAATCGTCGCTGCCGTCGAAACTGCCTGCGAAACTCCCAACGATGTGTGTAGTGCTGAATGTAGCGCCATTGTACGGAACGCCATGATTGTCGTTTCCCGACGAATCCAGCCAATCGCCATCCATACGCCAGAGCCCAACCAGATCAGGATCATGCGCTGTCTGCTGTTGAACAGCAAATGAGACAGGCTTCCCCAGGCAATCCGGAAAGGCAATCGACACCGGTCTATCCATGATGCTTAATGGAAAGGCAACCGATACCGGTCTATCTGTTACGCTCATTGGAAAGGCAAAGCTGACCGGTTTGCTGGCAAGTTCGCCAGCCAGACCAATCGGAATTGCCACGGAAACCGGGGACGAGATGGTGTTTGCGTAAAGGTGCGAACCGCTGATGCAAGAGATGAATACCAACAGCAGGGCCACAATCCTGCCAAGCCTCGGAAGATAAGATCGAAAACCAGGTTTCATAATCGCCTCGATACCTGTAGGATTTGCTATAACTCGGCCGGGATTTCCCTGCCCGTTGCGGTGATATAGGTAACGCTGGACTTTCCTCCCAGATTGGCCGCCACCCGAACCCGCTCCACCTTTTCACCTGCGATGTAAAAATCCTTGATATTCATGGCTGAAAGCTCGTAGGTGACCGTTGCCGTGATAAGGGATGGATATGCTGACGAAATATTCAACGCAACATCCGCCGTGGATGCCGTGTCTGTGCCGCTCAGGGTTCCTGTTGCCGAACTGCCTGTCCCCCCAGACGGAAGCAGCGCAATCGTCACGGTCTGGCCGACCGGAATATTCGTAGCGCTGACCGTCACGGTTACCGGATTTCTGATGTTGAAGGGGAGAATGACATCCGGATCCCCGAAAGTCCCTTTCGGTATTGCAGGAACGCTGACCCCGCCTATTGACGTGATCTTCAGGGTGGATATATTGGTCGGGTTCACTGCATTTGGATAGCCGATAGAAGGGGGAGGAGTGGTTGGTCCGGTACGCAACAAAGTGACAGCCTCGATGCGGATCCGCCCGACAGAGCCGGCGCCTCCCCACGCAGAAGACCATCCACTTCCTCCTGTTCCACCAAGGGCTGACAGTGTGCCGTTACCGGAAAGCGTGTTGGCAAGCAGGCGGATCGATCCTCCCGAACCACCACCACCGCCACCACTGGGATTGGCACCTTCACCATTCGCTCCTTTCCCACCGTTAGCGCTAATGCTGCCAGTTATTGCTATGGCGCCTGAGGATGCGATCACCAACGATCCGCCACCGCCGCCTCCATCACCCCCGCGATTCCCACTTGTTCCGCCGCCACCG
>JBAYZR010000334.1:0-4060 GCA_041672425.1 Pedobacter sp.
CAGTAACTAATCCGCGGACCGCATAGTAGTCGTTGCAAAATGGATATTACGTGAATTGCATAGTAGTCATTTATTAACTGCCATGAAACCTTATAGTTTACGGCAAGTTATTTTTCCGTATTGGCTGGGCAAAAAAATCTGTGTTAAGATTGATGAACTCGTAACAACTTTGATCGGTTCTTATTAGTATAACTAATTGATTTTTTTAATATTTTTCGAACAAAACGCTTGCATTTTTCGTTGGTTTGTGGTCTAATTATATCGTAATTTCAAATAATTATCACAAAAAGGCCATGATTAGAATCAAAGACCACAAAACCCGCTACATGTTTGACCCGTTCGCGCATCTGGGGCCAAAACGACGCAAGATGATCGACGAGTCCTGGGCCGGGGTGTTCAGGAAACATATCCTCACCGAACTCCCCGTCAAGCAGCTGGCTAAGCACTTTCCCTCACGGGAAGGACGTCCCACCAAGGAGCTTTACGCCATGATGGGTGCGTTGCTTATTCAGCAGATGTTCGATCTCACCGATGAAGAGACGGCCAGACAGTTTGCCTTCAACATCGAATGGCATTATGCCCTGGACATCACCGACAACTCAGATGAAAGCGCCTATGTCAGCCTGAAGACCATCTGGAACATGCGAGAACTCATCACCCAGGCTGGTCTTCATGATATCATCTTCGACACGGTGGCTGAAAAGCTCATCGCCGAGTTCAAAGTGTCTCCCGAGAACCAGCGGCTGGACTCGATGCATATCACCTCCAACATGCGCCATCTTGGACGGATCGGTATCTTCGTCCAATGCATCAAGAAGTTTCTGGTCAACCTCAAGCGTCACCACCAGGAGCTGCTCAATAAGCTCGATCCAGAGCTGGTCGGCAAATATCTTGACCGTAAGCAGGAAAATGCTTTTTCCATGGTTAAGCCCTCGGAATCATCCCGCACACTGGAACAACTGGCCGCGGATCTCTTCCTGCTCATTGAGCGTTTCCGAGGAGACGACAGTGTCAGCTCGATGACCAGCTATCACCTGATGGCTCGGGTACTCAAGGAGCAGTGCCTGGTGGACGCCGCCGGTAACGCTCAGCCACAGGTGACGGTCAGAAAAAACAAGGAAATCGCCTCCTCTTCCCTGCAGAATCCGTCCGATCCTGATGCCGGGTATGATGCCCACAAGGGCAAGGGCTATCAGGTGCAGATGGCCGAGACCTATGCCACCGCGGCAGAAGAGGACGGCAAGCGCCCCCTGGCTCTTATCACCTACGCAGAGGCCGAGCCGGCCCATCACAGTGATGCCAAGGCCCTCAAGCCAATGCTTGACCGGGTCGAGGAACAAGGGCAAAAGCCGGAACGGTTGCTGGCCGATACCCTCTACGGCTCCGACGATAACTGCGACTATGCCGGCAAGAAAAACACCGAGTTAGTCGCTCCGGCCATGGGCGCCCTCAAGAGCGACAAGAAGATCGGCCTTGATATGTTCTCTTTTGCGGATAATGGTGACGTGATCTCCTGCCCGGCAGGGCACGCTCCTTATCGAATTCACAACAACGCCAGAAAAGAGCGAATCAGCGCCTGTTTTTGGCAGGATTCCTGCCGCGATTGCGACAAGAGCAATGATTGCCCGACCCATCCAGCCAAGAAAGGCCGTTACCTTCGCTACCGACATAAAGACATCCGGCTCCTGCGCCGTCGAGCCTTTGAGCGGACCGCGGAATTTCATGAGAAATACCGTTACCGATCCGGCATCGAGGCCTCCAACTCCGAGATAGCTCGACGAACCGGGATCAAGAAACTTCGGATCCGTGGCATGGCCAAGGTGGGGTACTGCGTCAAACTCAAGGCCAGCGGGTTAAATATTCTGAGGGCAGCGGCCTACAGACGCAGAAAAAAGGGCCGAAACTTCGGCTTCCTAGCGACATTTGCGTTGGTGCGAGTTTTTGTGGTTGTCAAAGAACAAATTTACAGCCGGATCGAACAATTTTCACTGAAATCGATATTCCATCCAGCCGATCTAATTTCTCACCCTGCTTACTTGGGTTGAGTTGTTACAGGACCATCAAGTTTAACACCATAAAAAATTTTCCCTAAATAACCAGCAATTTGCCGCTCAAGAAAAGTTGCAGTGGCACTACATTCGCGTATTTTGCTGTCAATTTATCAATTTCCGCACGCCCACCGGATCAGCTGTCAGATCCAGGGCAGTGTAAAGCCGCTGCAGTTTCGGCTCGGCAACCGTTGTCTTGCGAACATGCAAGGTCCGTCCATCCCGCTGCTTGAAGGTCGCGGTGACCCGTTGCTGGGTGGAGAAAATTTCCCGCAACATTGTCCAGCTTGCCTTGATGCCTTGGGCTTTGAGTTTCCTCCGCAGGGCCTGGACGGCCTGATAAGCAAGCACTGTAATGAACAAATGCCCCTCGGCCCGGTCTTCCTTGTGATGGTAGATCGGGCGCAGCCCCAATTCCGACTTCAGACTGCGAAAGACCGCCTCCAGGTCGGTCAGCATGGTGTAGGTCCGCCACAGGGTCTCCTCGTCCCAGTTCATCTCGTTGGTACGCAGGCAGTAGACCCCCGGATGGGTGAGTTGCGTGCCGGAGACCGGTATTCTCTCCCAGGTCAACGCGGCTACCCTGGCGCCGGTTTCATCCGGGGTCAGCTCGATACGATAATGCTGGCCGATCCCGTGACTTTGTTCCTGCAGACGTCCTATCCTCGTCAGCAGCTTATCCCGTCGCTTTTCGCCTCGCGGCTTCTGCAAGCCGGCGGCGAGCTTGGCCAGTCCGCTTTCAAATTTTTCCATGAAGCGGCTGGTCATGGCGGTTTCCATCTCCTGCCGCTCCTCGGAATGACAGTACAGGCGCACTTCCCCGCCATCATCACTGACGACCCGCTGAAGGCGGATGGTCTGGTCGGACGCGGTCGAGACGGCCACGGATTGCTCTTCATCAAAATGGCGGCTCCGCTCCCGGCTGACCACCAGGTACCGATAGTGATGCTCCACCAGCCAGCTGATATTGGCCTCGGTGGCAATCCCCCGATCCATGATCACCAGGGCGCTTGCCGGAGCCTCAAGCCCCTGCAGCATCTCTTCCAGAGTGGAGGCCTCGGCGACGTTTCCCGCGAACATCCGCGAGCGGCGGACAAAACCGCTGTCGTCCAGTACCAGCCCCAGGGTCACCAGCGGACAATCACTTCTTTTTTCCTTCGAATGACCGCGCCGGGCCTTGGCGTTGCCTGTCATCTCTCCTTCAAAATAGGTGTTGGTCAGATCGTACAGGGTCACGGTCGCCGGCAAGGCAAACAGATCATTGATCCGGGAAAACAGCGCTGCCTCTATTGCCTCGCGACGACGAACCAGCAGATCGGAGGCCCGATAGAGGTTCATCAGCGGCATGGCTTCAAAATCAACCTCCAGCAATTCTCCCAGACCGCTACGTTCCGTGAGCCAGCGCCAGGTGGCAAGCTCGCTGCCCGGCGCCGCCATCCGCCCGATCACGCTGCCGATGGCCGCCGCCTGCTGGTTGCCGTTGAACCCGGCTTCCGCAAGAATACGCGGCAGTTCCAGCAATTCGAGGGCCGCAAGTCCCGCATGCTCAACCCCAACCGATCGGGGCCGGACCAGTTGCAGAGAAGCGACATCCACTTCATGGTAATCCGCACCCGCTGTCTCGCTGGATGGCCTCGCGGGTTGCCGGCCGGCGATCAGACGGGCCGCATAGCGCTGGGCCAGGGTTTCAACTTCGGATGACACCGGCAGCAGGGTTATCTGCCCGGCCAGAATCGCCTCGATCCGGGCACACAGCTGAGGCCACTGTTCGCGAGGCAAGGAAAAATTTTTCCCCAGATTCAGCAGGGTCTGCTGCCGCACCTTGCCGCCGATTCTTTCCGAGGCAACCAGCCGGAAGGTAAAATAAGCTTCCCCTGCTGCCGCGTTGCTGGTTTTTGTCTGTCGAATGAACATGAATGATCATTGACAGATTTTTATGGAAAAGTCAATATGCCGCGTAAATTTTATGGCACTACAAACTGTCTCTAACAAAACACCTATTGATATTATTA
>JBAYZR010000335.1:0-4059 GCA_041672425.1 Pedobacter sp.
CAGATAAGGAGGATTATCCGAAGCTTCGGATAACCCACCCTGAGGCGTTCCTTCTTCTGCCCATGTTACCTTTCCATCCTCCAGCACGCCGGCGTTCAGCCATTTTCTGACCTGTCGGACGACGCGCTGATCCGCGATTCGGTGCTCGATGAACTTGACCAGCCATTCATGGTCGATGGCGTCGAAAAATCCACGGATGTCTGCATCGAGCACCCAACTCACCTTCTTTGTAGTGATGCCGACTGTTAACGCATCCAGCGCATGATGCTGGCTACGTTTGGGACGGAATCCATACGAGAAGCCTTTGAAGTCGGTCTCGTAGATGGGGTTCAGTGTCTCTACGGCAGCTCGTTGAACGATCTTGTCTTCCAATACGGGGACGGTTATCGCAAACTACACCGTATGACCATCAGCCTTCGGGATGGGTTGAAATCACTCACCCTTTTCATCCCCTGCAGGGTCAGAATCTCCAGCTCTTAAAGTCAAAAAAATCCTGCGGTACAGACATACTTTCCCTCAGGGACAGTAACGGCATGCTACACGCGATCCCACGAGACTGGACAAACCTGGCAAATCCCTCTCAATTTTCCGATAGATTACCTGCGATCCTTCATTTTGATTCACTTCTGGCTCTTACCAGTCTCATAAAGGAGCTCAGCCATGATTTCAAATGATCCAGGTCAGACCGTTGCGTTGTTACCAATAAAATTGTCGGTGGACATAAAAAATGTCTGGACATCTTCTCTTCTCAATTATATAGTCACGGTAACCAAAAAGATGCTGTGGATCGGAAAGGCTATGATTGCTATGCCACCTATCACATTTCTCGGGCATACCTTGAGCGATATTGATCTGGCGGAGATCAGGGAAGTTATTGATACTTGCCGGAACCTGAGCCGCACGGAAATTGCCAATACCATTTGCGAGCTGTTTTCATGGGAACGGCCAAGTGGGAAGCTTAAAACCGTCGAATGCAGACAATTTCTTGAACAGCTCGAATCAATGGGCCTTGTAAATCTACCCCTTCAGAGAACAAGTAATCCAAACTCCATACTGATTTCACCAAGTGAAAAGACCAACCCCACTTCCATTATTTCATGTGATCTAAACGATCTTTTACCTATTTCTATAACAAAGGTCACCACAAAAGCACAGAGGCAACTGTGGTATGAGTTTGTCGAACGCTATCACTATCTTGGCTATCGTTTACCTTTCGGCGCACAGTTACGATATTTCATCGAACTAAATAATCATCCGACCACTTATCTGGGCTGCCTACAGTTTTCCAGTCCGGCATGGAAGATGACCTGCCGAGACAAATGGATAGCATGGGACGACAGGCAACGGGCTAAAAATCTGCAAAAGATCATCTGTAACAGCCGTTTTCTCATATTACCATGGATCCAGATAAAGAATCTGGCCAGCTTCACTCTGGCTTTGGCCTTACGGCAGGTAGCCGATGATTGGAACCGTGTCTACGGCATAAAACCGGTGCTCGTAGAAACTCTGGTGGACAGGCAACGTTTCAAAGGTACCTGCTACAAAGCAGCTAACTGGCGTTATCTGGGGGAAACCACGGGAAGAGGCCGCATGGATCGCGTGAACAGACGCCGGGATCTCTCCCCCAAGGACATCTATGTCTACCCTCTTACCCAACGGTTTCGCCAGGAATTGCTGATCTGATAAAAAGGAATTTCAACTTCGGCACTCCGTCAGGGAGGCAAAGCAATGATTTCTCCAGAAATCCATTTCGACATTGCTCAGGTAGCCCAGGTGATTGCCAACATGATTGAGGCGCTTCTGAACGCCGATAACTCCATCATTTCAGGAGGCAAAGATGATTTCGAAAATAGAGGAACGTCACCGACAGAAACCAGCCTGCATCTACCTTCGACAATCGACGATGGGCCAGGTCAGGAACCATCAGGAGAGCACCCAACGCCAATATGCGCTCAGGGAGAAAGCTATCGAACTGGGGTGGTTGCCATCGATGATCCGGGTGCTGGATGGAGACCTTGGCCTTTCTGGGAGTCAAGCAAGTCAGCGCAAGGACTTCAAGACCGTAGTGGCCGATGTCTCCATGGGTCAGGTTGGGGCTGTATTCGCACTGGAAGCGTCCCGATTGGCCCGATCCTGCCTCGATTGGCAGAGACTGCTCGAACTATGTGCACTGACGGGAACACTCGTGATCGACGAGGATGGCTGCTACGATCCAGCCGAATTCAACGACGGTCTGCTTCTTGGTCTGAAGGGTACTATTGCCCAGGCGGAATTACACTTCATTCGCGCGCGCCTCCAAGGCGGCAAGCGTAACAAGGCTAAAAGAGGCGAGCTACGCTTTCCTCTGCCGGTCGGCCTCACCTATGACGATCAGGGCCATACTGTTATTGATCCTGACGAAGAAGTCCAGGGAGCGGTACGGCTCGTGTTCACTACCTTCAGGAGTTCCGGTAGCGCTTACGCAGTAGTGCAGGAATTCATCCGGCAAGGACTCCGCTTTCCAAAGCGTGCTTATGGTGGGGCCTGGAATGGAAAACTCATCTGGGGACATCTCAGCCATGGCCGGGTGCTCGGAATACTGAAGAATCCGAGTTATGCTGGAGTATACACCTATGGCCGATACCGAAGCATCAAAGAGATCACGCCGCAAGGAGACGTTTGCCACAGGACCCGACAGATGCCAGAGGAAGAGTGGTTGACTAATATTCCCGAACACCATGAAGGTTATATCAGTTGGGAAGAGTTCTTGGATAACGGTAAAAAACTTGAGCTCAATCGCACCAATATGCCGGAAACTCTTTCTTGCGGGCCAGCAAGGGAAGGTCACGCCCTGCTACAGGGGATGCTGATTTGTGCAGGATGTGGACACAAGCTGACGGTACGGTACAAAAGTAACGGAAAAATATCGCCCATATATGAATGCTCATGGCGAAAACGGGATGGGCTTGCCTCCGCCGGATGCATTTCTCTGCCTTCAGAGCCTTTGGATGCCGCCATCTGCAAGAGGATGATGGAGATAGTTGTCCCCTCGGAAATCAAGCTGGCTATCGAGGCAATGGAAGAGCTCGAAAAGCGGGATCAGGCTCTATGCAAACAATGGCAGATGCGGATCGAGAGGGCTGAATACGAAGCCCAACTCGCAGAAAGACGATACATGGAGGTTGATCCATCGAACAGACTGGTGGCAAACTCACTTGAAAAACGGTGGAACGCGGCTCTGAACGCCCTTGAAGAAATCAAGCAGGAATATACCTGCTTCAGGCGGAAAGAGTTACGAGTAGCAACTACAGAGCAAAAAACACGCATTCTCGCACTAAGCGAGGATTTTACTCGCCTTTGGCACGCACCGACAACCAACCCAAAGGAGAAAAAGCGCATCATCAGACTCCTTATCAAGGACATAACAGTGGAAAAGAGTTCTGACAGAAAGCAAGCCCTCCTGCACATCCGATGGCAAGGGGGTGCATACGAGACGTTGCAGGTGAATCTACCACGCAGCTACCCGGAAGTACTCAGATATCCTGAAGACATCGTTGAAAAAGTGCGTATCATGGTTCAGGAACAGCTGGCCGACGCAGATATTGCTACAGCCTTCAATTTGGAAGGGCGTCTCAGTTCGACCGGGAAACCTTTTACCGTTTCCATGATTAAGTGGATCCGCTACAAACACAACATTTGTCAAAGAACAACCGATAAAATGACCGTAAAGGGAATAGCCGAAAAGTTGCATATCAGCACTCACGTGGTCTATTATTGGATCGAACAGGGTTACATTGAAGGATACAGGGCAAACAAAGGATCTCGTTATCTGTTTACGCTTGACACCCAACAAGAAAATGCTCTCCGTGAAAGAATTCTAAAATCCTCACGGATTCAGACATCAACAACAATGATGCCATTACCAAACAAAACTGCGGGAGGTGCAGTATGAAGCAACCATCGGTATGCCCAGCGGGCGCAGCTTGCCATTGGCTTTGGTGATGTAGACGCGTTTCACCGGGGATGGTTTATAGCTTTTGGTCGTCAGGCTTTCCTGAATTTCGTCAAGATAGCCAGATA
>JBAYZR010000336.1:0-4048 GCA_041672425.1 Pedobacter sp.
GATCACGAGGAATAACCTGAGTCGAGACCGGTTCGGGCTTAAGACCCATTTTAGCGCAGACGTATTCCTCCACATATGGATCGATATTGGCGAAGGTGCCGACCGCGCCGGAGATGGCGCCGGTGGCAATGTTTTCACGGGCGGCTGCCAGGCGCACCCGGTTGCGCTGCATCTCGGCATGGAATGAAGCCAGTTTGAGACCGAATGTGACCGGCTCGGCGTGGATGCCATGTGAGCGACCGATGCAGACCGTGTCCTTGTGCTCCAGTGCCCGTTTTTTGATCGACTCAAGAACCATGTCCAGGTCGGCAAGCAGTTCATCGGCTGCCTGGGTCAGCTGAACTGACAGGCAGGTATCGAGAACATCGGAAGAGGTCATCCCCTGGTGGATAAAACGCGCCTCTGGACCAACGTATTCGGCAACTGAGGTCAGGAAGGCGATTACGTCGTGCTTGACTTCAAGCTCGATGGCATCGATGCGGGCAATATCGAAATCTCCCTTGGCGCGAATTACCGGTACAACCTCCTTTGGTATGACACCAAGCTCTGCCTGAGCCTCACAGGCCAGTGTCTCTATCTCCAGCCAGATACGGAAACGGTTTTCGGCGGTCCAGATATGGGCCATTTCAGGGCGGGAATATCGTTCAATCATAGTGGTTTATTTCTCCTGTATTAATTGATAGTCAGGCACTCGGCAAAGAATAAATGTTCCATATAACGTTCAGATTTGGGTCGGAGTTTGCCGTGCCGATTGAGCAAAACCGCAGGCGTAGCAATGCTACGTTGAGGATTTTGCGATTGAGGCGCGGCGAAATACGGCCCAAAGATGGAATGTAAGATGGAATGTTTATTTTTTGCCGAGTGCCTCATATCTCAATCACGCAACTGGCCCGGAACTGGTCACCGATAACTATAGTCGGAGCGCAGACGTTCTGGTTGCACAAAAAGGCTTCGGTAGAACGGATTACATGGTCCGGGTGATTGTTCACCTCGGACAGGTGGGCCATCACCAGCGCCTCCATCCCGGAGTGAGCCAGTTCATGCAGCAGTTCCAGAGATTCGTCGTTGGAGAGGTGACCATGACGTGACTTGATGCGCTGCTTTAGTTCCCACGGATAGGGACCATTCATCAGCATGTCCACATCATGGTTCGATTCCAGATTCAACGCACGGCAGCCGCGCAGCTTCTCCCTCACCAGAAAGGTCACGATCCCCAGGTCAGTAGCCGAACCGCAACAGCCTTCACGGGATTCAAGGATAAAGCCAACCGGGTCGCATGCGTCGTGGGTAATGGGGAACGGGTCGATCCGGGCATCCCTGAAGACAAAGGCAGAACCGGATTCAAACTCGATTACCCGTGTCTTTTTCAGCTGTTTTTCGGCTTTTTGGCGCACCAGATGGCTAACGATGACCGGCGCCGAAAATTTGCGTGCAAAGGATCCGACACTACGGATATGGTCGATATGCTCATGGCTGACCAGCACGGCATGGACACTGGCCGGGTCGATCCCACACCCCTCCATGCGCAGCAGGGTCTCGCGCAACGAGAGCCCGACATCAATCAATATGCGGGTGTCGCCGGTCTCCAAATAGAGGCAATTCCCTTTGCTGCCGCTTGCCAGCGAACAGATTTTCACGCAGACTCCAGGATTTTCGGGTTTAAGAAGCTTCTGCCATATCTGGCAGAAAAAGAGTTGGATTACAGCTTGTTATGTTTACGCGCAAAGGCGTCTAAGCGGCATAATCAGAAGCGTTTATTTATACAAGAAGAGTGGCAGAGTTTCAAGGTCAAAGAACAGTGGGGGGGCGCCATATGGGAGCAGTAGCGTGACGCTGTTATCTATTTGATTCTATCGACCCCGCAATTGTATTTTTTATCTTATCCCGCAGATTTGGTTCCTGTTTAAGGGCATCCACGAAATCACCGCTACCCAATATCCTTTCATCAAAACTTTCGTATTCGTTATTTCGGCGTTCACCTTGGCTACGTCAAGGTGAACGCCGGTAAGATCATCACGCCTGCCGGTTTTTATCAGAACGATTTAAATACCGAACTTCATTTTTTCATGGTCATCGCTGATCCTCCTGATTTCCGAGGAATCAATGCCCGCCTCTCTTGCAATTTCTGGCCAACCTCCGATGGCTTCTGCAACTTGTTTAATAACTTTCCCTGAGGTACCAATCGCAAACCTATCTGCTACGTTCATAACATCTTCCCTGCTGATGTTCTTAAACTTGCCATTTACCGACATGAGGTGCTGGTGTGTCCATTCCCCTGTGGGGTTAAAAGCGTGGGTAACATCGTATGCGGGGGCCAATTCCCACGTTCCCCATTCTTTCAGCAGAAATGATATGTTTTTGGTGTGGTCATCGCAGTTTGCTGCCAGCACATTAAATACCATGCGCCGGAATGCTTCTTCTTTTGACGAGTAGTCAAGCCCCAACTGGTCAATAGTCTGAAAAAGCTGGCTGTAATCGTGAGCGGCTAACTGCTTATAATCCAGATGTGACATCGCACATAGAGTTTGAATATGAATCTTCTTGTTGCCATCTCTGTCAAAGCGCTTCGTCATGAAGTGTGCTCTGTTACCCTCTTGCATGAGCCGACAGGGTGACATTCTGATCCCCGCGTGAGTTGCCATCATGTAATAAGCGTATTCAATCCTTCCATAATCCATTGAACTGCCCAAAGCAAGGTCTGGTCCGAGTCCATCAAATTTCAGGAGCCAATGCTCGAACCCCGGATCTACTTTGAACTGACCAGCTCGTATTTCATCAGTTTCAGGGTTCCAGGCAAGCGTAGC
The DNA here is from genome assembly GCA_041672425.1 of Pedobacter sp. Lineage (GTDB taxonomy): Bacteria > Desulfobacterota > Desulfuromonadia > Geobacterales > Pseudopelobacteraceae > JACPFJ01. The sequence continues at coordinate 2,805 of JBAYZR010000336.1, forward strand.
TTTTGCTCTTGCGCCCCCTGCAGATGTTCCAACCTTGATCAGGTGGTTAAAAGCAGCTTCTGCCAGATGATCATCGCTTATGTCAGCATGTATAGCTTTTCGGGCTGTTTCAACAAGGTTGGATAGTTTGATTGCAGTAACGCTATGTTTGGCGTGGGTTCTGTCCGGCTTGAACTCTAAAGCGCCCATCCCACGCTTGCCCATGTAGGCAAGCCGGTCGAGTGCGGTAATATTGTCTTTCAGAACACCCTGCTTGGCCATCCACGCATCGATCAGATTATTACCGAAATCGTCAGGGAGGGAATCTGCCAGCAGCGCCGGCAAGCGTTTGAATGTCAACTCAGGCAGAAACGCGAAGACATATGGTGAAAAGGTTGTCACAGGCATCTGGAGAGGGGCAAGCTCTATTCCGAGCTTTGAAAATTGCGGATAGTACGCAAAGACATAATATCCGTTTTTTGGATCTAGGGCAATGGCGCCAACTTTGTGGTCCCAGATGAATACTTCTATTCGTGCAACATTTTTATACATTATTCATCCTTGAGTTTGATGTGCCTTCGCTCTTTGAATATCCTCTGCCGTGGAGCCTTTATGCTTGTCTTTTGCAAGGGATTGATCGTGATGAGAGGAGAGAGAGCCTCGATCCAATCTGTGCGATTTAGGACTCGAAGAATGCTGATCAGGGTTTTAGTTGTAACTGTCTGACCCGATTCGAGCCGTTTAACAGCGTTCAATGCGACGCCAGCTTGGGCAGCGAGTTCACGCTGGTCTATGTTGCGCTGAAGTCTGAGAGTGCGTATATGTACCCCTAACGTCTGTTCCCACTCTTCAATTGTCTTAAATTTACCCATAATAGCCTCATTTACAACTATATTAAGTATAATAATATTATATAGCCTTCATATAGTCCAGCTGAATTATAGTTGTTGCTGTTGTTACTGTGGACTATATAAAATACATTATAGTATTTTTTATATTTAATAGTCGTTTTAGAGCCAATTGTCTTATGCGAGCATGTTCAACACTTCAGTTGCAGTCCTGCTCTAATGCAGGATACTGCTATGAACGTGCAGCACTCCCTTAGGAGCTGTAAATAAATGACTTGGTTATATTGCGCTCAGATTCGGGTCGGATTTGGCTGAACTGATTGAGGCAAACCGCAGACGTAGCAGAGCTACGTTGAGGATTTGGTGATTGAAGTTCGGTCAAAGATGGCCTGAAGATGAGATGCAAGATGGCCATGT
>JBAYZR010000337.1:0-4039 GCA_041672425.1 Pedobacter sp.
ATGATGAGTGTTGGGGTTACCCCTTTTACTGATTAATGGTGTTTGTTTATAATTTTCTTTATTGTTTTTTTATCACCAGTTTTCATGGGCATCTTCATCATCTTCATCATGTTCTTAAATTGTTCGTCCGTTAAAATTGACCGCATTTCTTTCATGGCCTTTAACATTTCCAATTGATGGGCTGTTTTTATCGCTGCAATTTTTTTAACTGCGGTGTTTGCCTTCTCAAGGTCAAAATCTTTCACTTCCATGATTTCCATATGTTCGATCTCCGCAATCTTCAGGTCAGCTTTGAATCGGGCCTGTTCTTTTTGCATTTCGCGATGTAACGGTTTGATTTTCATGCTCTGTTCATCCGTAAGCCCCATCTTGTCCGCATGTTCGACACACATACCCATCATGTCGTCCATCTTGTCCATATGGCTCATTTCCATATTCTGTCCATGTACTTCCCGATTCTCCATCATGGACATACTCTTCATTTCTGAAAAAGCGGGTACAGGTACGCTGAGCGCCAGAAGAGCCACTACTGCCAACATTTTAGATACTGATTTTTTCGTTTTCATTGCACGTTCTCCTTTGAGTGTTGTTATTCTGTTTTTTGTACTACTTGCTTCAAATTTCTCATGCCTTTAAGACGTCAGGGACTTTGGTTTGACTGCGCCGACAAACAACATTACTTTGGATTCGAAGGATCGCCCGCCAATCATTGCGAAAAGATCAGCACGCTGTATGGGCCGATGGAAAGCGCGGCGTTGAAGGGGAAACCGTCGTACTCACCCGGTTTGGCGACGATGTCAGTGCTTGGATGACTCTGGAAGTCATCACTGTAGCCTTGCCAATCGCTGTTAAAACGGAGCTTCCAGGTACCTTCGGACGGGAAGCCGATAATGTAGCCATCCTGCGGTTCATGGAAAAAGTTGGCGACGACTATGACATCGTCCCCCGGTCCGCCTTTATCCCAACGATGAAAGGCGATAACCTTGCTTTCGTCCTGCATGTGAAAAACCTGGGTGAATTGCCCGCAGAGACCGCGCATAAAGCCGTCGCGGTTGAGCCGCAGCCGAATGAGATCACGGTATAACCTAACGATGCCGTGGAACTCAGCATTTTGGTCCCAATCTACGGGAACCGTGTCGCGAAACCATCCTCCTTCGAGAAATTCCTGACCCTGGAAAAGCATGGGAATGCCGGGAGCAGTAAAGACCATGGCGGCGGCCAACGTCGAACGTTTCCGAGCGTGCCACCCCTTGGGGTTGTCCGGGCTGATCTCTTGAGGCACCCGCTCCTTGCCGTTGGCCACCTCGTCATGTGATTCGCTGTAGATGACCCGGTCAAAGGCGTTGTCATTATAGCGATAACAGACAGCGTCGCGGATAGCGACAAGCGAACGTTGCTCGTCCTGTGAAGTGGTCACTGCAAGGCGGATGGGGTGGACAAAGTTAGAATCCCACTGAGCACCGAAGCCGGCTCCACCGGCGCCAACGTCCTTGGTTATCCACTTGTTGTTCTGGAGGTCTTCGGCGATCGTGATACGACCGGGGTATTTTTGAGCAATCTGGCTGTTGAACCATTGGAGCAGACTCCAGCCTTCGGGCAGGTCCTCGTCATTAGAGCCATTGACGGTACGAATGAACTGGGTGCAGTCGAAGCGAATGCCGTCCACATGATACTCTTCGAGCCACATCATGATGTTATCGAGGAGATATTGGCGTACCTCGCCACGTCCGAAATCGGGCCTGGTTTCTCCCCAGGGTGTTATGGCGCGCTCGTCGTTATAGAAGTAGATACCGCCGCGATTGTTTTCGGACCAGCCGTCAAACTGCCAAAGATCGAGATCGCTGGGACCCAGGTGGTTGTAAACTACGTCCAGGATCACTGAGATTCCCTCCTGATGGGCGCGTTTTATGAACTGCTTGAAGGCCAGCGAACCTCCATAGGCGATCTCAACGGAAAAAATATGGGCAGGGTTGTAACCCCACGACTTGACTCCGGCAAACTCCCCTATCGGCATGATCTGGATCGCATTTATGCCGAGCTTTTTCAAATGCCCCAGACGCGCCGACACCGAGGCAAATTCGCCTGGCTGGTTGACATCCTCCTGATCGTTGAACGTGCCGACATGCAGTTCGTATATGACCAGCTCGTTCCATGGCGCGAGATGGAAGTCATCCCCTTGCCAGTCAAAGCTTGGGTCGTGGACGACTGCGTTCCCGACCGACCCGGTCACTTCGCGGGCATACGGGTCAATGCGCTTGAAATCGCCCGTCGCCGTGGTCAACAGGAACTTGTACTCATCGCCGACACCTGCTTCTGCCACATCAGCGGACCAGTAACCGTTCTCCTCGGCTTGCATGGGATGTTTGTCGTTGTCCCATCCGTTGAACGATCCGATGACGGATACTCGCTCCGCATGTGGCGCCCAAACGCGGAACCCGACTCCCCCCGCATGAGGGATCGCCCCCATGCCCTTGAGTGTTGTTTCAGCAGTCATTGAAATATTCTCCCCGTTTGATCACTTACTTGTTAAGAAACTAATATATGACCGTGTCTGTCTTGCCATGGTCAAGGATCATGGCGGGAAAAAATTGCTGCTTTTGGAAGATTTCTTTTCAATAAAGTTCAACAATTCCAAGTTAAATTTGTCTCTCTCCTCATAAAACATGGCATGTCCACTGTTCTCAAAACGAATTAACCTTGCTTCTCTTATTCTGCCGGCAGTGTATTCTGCTCCAGCCGACATCGCTTCGGCCCTGTTCGCCATTGCCTCGGTACCGGTAGGCAACGCTTCAGTCGGCGCTGTCATTGATTCAGCAAGTGCAAACGGACAAATCTGGTCATGCAAACCATGAAAAAGTACGGTAGGGATATTTACGGATTGGACGTCCTCATGCAAATCTGAATCCCGGAGAGTTGCAAGGCAGGCTGCCGTGGCATGAGGCGACGCTTCCATACCCAGAGATTGAAACCAATTCAAAAGATGAGGGCTGATCGCATCGCTGTTTTTGAAAAAAATCTTACCAAAATCAGCATTTAGTTTAGCTCTATCTGAAAAACACAATTTAATAAGCAAATCAACGGCTCCGGGCTCAGTACCGAAAGGAAAACCCGCTCTTGAAGTAAAGCTTGGCGCTGCGGCGCCGCAGAGCACCAGATTGCTTATTCTGTCACCTTTGTGACGTGCCATATAGCGAAGGGCTATAGCGCCTCCCATGGAAAAACCTACAAGAGTGACATTGGACAGATTCAGAGAGTGCAGAACAGATTGAAGGTCATCGGCAAAAACATCATAGGTATATTCCCCCCAGGGTTTTGACGATTTCCCAAAACCGCGCATGCTGATTCCTATACAGCGGTAGCCACGCTGAGGAAGCTGAGTAAACTGGTACTCAAACATTTCATGACCTAATGGCCACCCGGGGATAAAGACTATTGGATTGCCCTGGCCCCAATCGCGAATGTGGAGAAGAATATTTTCATCAACTTCAATGTAGTCGCTGTTTTTCATGGGTATGTTCATGTATATACGTCCTCCCATTCAATTATTTTTATGTAATTTCAGTTTATATCACGAAGTCTTACTGTCAATCTGGTATGTTATAATCAAGCATCAAAAAGGAGCCATGCCATGAGTTTTCAGGCACTGGCTGAGCATCATGAAATAATTTAACCTAAACCTCGATTCTGAACTCCGCACCACTCGAGGTGTTGCGCACAGTCAGTTTTCCTCCCATGTTTTTCTCGATGATGGTCTTTGACATGAAAAGGCCGATCCCCGTCCCCTTCTCCGGTCCCTTGGTTGTAAAGTAGGGATCAAACAATTTGTCAATAATCTCTTCGGCTATGCCGTCGGCGTTATCTGAGATGATTACGACAGAGGCGCCTGCGTCCTCAAACGCGTGGATTGAAATCCGTGCGCAATCAACATTCTGCTCGACCAGCGCGTCACGGGCGTTCATCAGGATATTCAGGAGTACCTGGGCGTATTCATTGGGATAGCCATTGGCCATCGGACTGCCTTCATGGTCGAAAGCAATAC
>JBAYZR010000338.1:0-4034 GCA_041672425.1 Pedobacter sp.
TTTCATGCAACTGCTGACAGCATGCGGCTCTGGCGGCTCTTTCTTGGTTGGGGATGCCTGATATTCTGGAGGGGGTGGGTTTCAACGCTATCAATCGCAACTGCGCGCTGGGGAGCATCATCGGCAGGATCGCCTCGCCGGGAAGCAAACTTTCCACTTGGCATTGGCTACAGCAGAGAAGCGCCGTCGGTGAACTTCCGGATGTGGACTTTGAAGCTGTGCCGTTGATGCGGCTTTACCGCGTATCCGACCTTCTTGTGCGGCAGCGCGACAGGATCGAGAAACAGCTCTTTGAGCGAATCAACGACCTATTTTCCCTTCCCGCCACCGTCACCCTGTATGACCTTACCAACACCTACTTCGAGGGTAAGATGGCGGGCAATGCCAAGTCGAGCCGAAGCTGAAAGAGATCTACAATAAACTGGGTCTCGATCCATCACCGGGAGGAACAAAGAAACTGGTCTGCTAACGCAAAAAAACAGAAATGTAGTGCCACTCCGATTTTTTTGATGCCTTAACATCATGTGTTTACAATAGTTATTTTTGAAGGTGTTAAATATGGGATAAGCCATTCACGGATTGATTAGCAAGTTGCCCGGTCAGCAGCGACAGTATAAGCAGGTAGCCTGCAAAAACAAGCACGCTTTAATATAAGTGTCTGAATTTTCATAGGAGAAGTCTTGTCAGGCTTACTACTTACCGTAACTATGCAAGCCAGAAAGAAAGAGATTGACACCCAAATAGCAGAAGATGGTGGCGGCAAAGCCGATAATGGAGAGCCATGCAGCTCGTTTGCCAACCCATCCCCTGGTAAAACGTGCGTGCAGAAAGGCGGCATATACAAACCAGACTATCAGCGACCAAGTTTCCTTGGGATCCCAACTCCAGTAGGTTCCCCATGCGTAATTTGCCCAAGCTGCCCCGGTAATAATACCCAGTGTAAGCAAAGGAAACCCGATCATGATGGCCCGGTAGTTCAGGTCATCAAGAACCTTTATTGGCGGGAACATGGCCATTATGCCACCCGCAGAGACTGTAGAAGCTCCCTCCTCATTTGTTGCTTTGATTAGATACATGATGGAGATGCCGCAGGCAACTGCAAAGGCTGCGTAGCCGAGAAAACATGTGATGACGTGATAAAGCAGCCAGTTGCTTTGAAGGGCGGGAACCAAAGGTTCTATGCCGTTGTTTAGTCCCAGTTGAGCCCACGCCATTCCCAATAGCGCAAAGGGAACAACAAACGCTCCTACGACCCGGTACCTGTACTTGATATCGATGAATGCAAAAATAAGGATAATGGTCCACGAGAAAAAGACCACTGACTCATATAGATTTGAGAGCGGAGCATGACCAACACCCAGGTCATACGATTCTTTCCAGCGTAGTGCAATGGCTACAGTCTGAATGATAAGGCCACTATATGCAATCACGCTTCCTGCTGTTCCAAGCGACTTGTTTTTGCTGGCGATGAAAGCAAAAAAGACGATCATGGATGCCATATAGGCAAGCGTCGTCACGTTAAAAAGCAGCGAGCTGGTCATACCGTTGAAACCTCCGCTAGATTTTCAAATTGTTGAGTAACTCTGATAAGTTCTCAAACTGCATCTGAAACGCAGCCTGATTTTTACTGGCATTGGCATACATGCGGGCATGTCCCTTGGACACGATGATCCACACTCGTTTGTGTGACATGAAGAAAGCAACAAAAATTCCGATAATCATCATGGTGCATCCCAGCCAGACAACCCACACGCCAGGATCCTTGGCTACCTGCAAACCGGTGTACATTTTTCCCATTTCTTGGCCGTAGCTGGACTGGTAAAAGGTGATCCCTTTGTAGGTCAGCGGATCGTTTACCACAACACGGGCATTGGTGTAATCCTTGATAGGCTGCCCGTTTTCGAGGACGGTCAGGATGCTTTTGAATTCCTTGGGTGCGCCAGTGTTATAGAAGGTAACGCTGAATTGATCGCAACGCAGCTCGAAACCGAGTGGAATCTGATTTCCACTACGCGACTCGACGCTGGAAATGCTGGATCCCTCAACAATGGTCACAAACCCCTTGTATCCAAACAGTGATCCAATGATGGCCCCCACAAAGATCACCAGGATGCTGAGATGGACAACATACACACCCAGGCGGGACCAGGCGCTTTTTTGTGCAAAAAGATGGTACTCACCGCTATGTTCACTTATAACCGGGGTAGCAAATTCTTTTCCTAAAAACGCGGCAAGTTTCTCCTGACTCACATCAACTGGTGCGGAAAGCCTGATTTCTTTTTTCAGCGAGAAAGTGCTCCTCATCGATTCACCTAGTACCAGTGTTGGCTCGGTAATAAATTTAATGACGTGAGGTAATCGTTTGATTGAGCAACTGATTAAATTAAGGCTGAAAATGTACAGCAATGCGATGAACCACCAGGAATGGTACATGTCGAAAAAACCAAGCTTCGCGTAAATCTGTAGTTTGACGGGACTGATTTGTGCCAGGTATTCAGGTGGTAGTTGTCCTTGTGGGAGAACGGTACCGATGATGGATGAAAGGGCAAGTGAGATAAGAAGAAATATCGTCAGTTTAAGTGAACAGAAAGAATCCCAGATTATATGAACAAAGTTACGTTTGGTTGTTGCCAATGGTGTCCCCCGAAGTTGGAATTACATAAGTGTAACACGGCTATTAAACCGTGAAATTATAGCCCAAGTTTTTAAAAAGAGGTACATATATTTTCTTGTGGGGGTTTGCCTGCTTCACAATAAAGAAAGGGATAACAATATATGATTGTCATCCCTTTAAATACATTTCATGATGTGAATGTTATTACTTGTGGCAATCCTTACAGCCGGTAGGCCCTTTTTTCATCTCGACATGGCAGCCTTTGCAAGCTTTACCATGAGCAAGCTCTTTGCCGAAGCCTGGAATCTTGCCGGGCCCTTTTTCGTGGCATTTCTTGCAGTTAGGTACCGCTGCCTTATGTGCCTTGTGGTTGAACTTTACATTCTTTTTCATCTCAATCATGTCAGCAGCAAAGACGGACCCAGAAAAAGCAACGAGCGCAAGCATGGTAACTACAATTTTCTTCATTTGGTTTTCCTCCATATAAAATTTTTCATATATTTACTATGTAGCATGGGTGAATGTCAAGAAAAAACCTGTATACAACTATCCTGTTTGGAGACAGACGTCCTTACGCTCAACGTCTTGTTCCATCTCTTGCCGGTAGTCTCGTAGCGCTTCCGTTAATTGCACGTCAGTCAGTGCCAAGACCTGTATGGCGAAAAGTCCGGCATTTTTTGCCCCGGTTTTGCCGATCGCCATGGTGGCAACCGGGATGCCAGCAGGCATCTGAACCGTAGAATAAAGTGCATCAACGCCATTTAATGCTCCTCCTGGCATGGGAACACCAATGACCGGTAATATAGTCTTTGCGGCAATCACTCCCGCCAGATGGGCAGCCATGCCTGCACCGGCGATAATAATTCTAATCCCTCGGTCTGCTGCTTCCGAGGCGAGCTTCATTGTTTTGGATGGAGCGCGGTGAGCTGATGAAATACGCATTTCCCAAGGCACCTCAAATTGATCCAAAACATCGGCAGCCTCTTGCATTACCGGCAGATCAGAATCACTTCCCATAATGATAAGAACTTTTGGAATGAGCATATGTTGTATTCCTCCTATGTCACCAGTCGCGTGTCAGCGCTTTACCACCAATATCCGTGCGATACTGGACGCCTGGCCAATTGATACTGGCAACTCCCTGGTAGGCGCGATCAATGGCATTTTGCACAGTGTCGCCCAAGGCTGTAACTCCCAGAACCCTGCCGCCGTTTGTTACGCAGCGGTTATCCTTAAGGGCCGTTCCGGCATGGAAGACATATACATCATTTAGTTTGGCCGCTTCGCCCAGCCCGTTAATCATCTCACCTTTTATATAATCGCCCGGATACCCGGCGGCCGCCATGACAACGCACACAGATGCCTTGTCATGCCATTCGATTGTGACACCCGATAGGTTGCCGTTAGCCACGGCAAGCAA
>JBAYZR010000339.1:0-4029 GCA_041672425.1 Pedobacter sp.
AGTGCATTAGCCAACTCCATTCCGCTCTGAAAACGTTTGCCCGGTTCCTTTTCCAGAGCCTTCATGATGATTTTAGAGAGCCCTTTGGGAATAGGCGGTGACTCCTTATGAGGCTCGTGAGGAGTTACCAGCATGATTTCGTTGAAAATGGTCGCCAGCCCCTTTCCTTCTCCACCGAAAGGCCTTGTGCCGGTACTTAGCTCATAGAGAATAATGCCGAGCGAGAAGAGATCCGACCGGCAGTCAACAGGGTTCCCCTGAACCTGCTCGGGGGACATGTATGCCGGTGTGCCCATGATTTCGCCTGCCTGTGTCTGTAATGTCGCGGTAGCATCCTCGATATGGGCGATGCCGAAATCGGTGATCTTGATCTGGCCGTCCGGACTAACGATAATATTGCTCGGCTTGATATCCCGATGAACGACCCCCTTTTGATGGGCATATTCGAGGGCAGAGGCGATCTTAATCCCAAGTTCAATCACTTCGTCAGCATCGAAACGTTTGTTGTTAATGAGGTCAGAGAGTGGAATTCCCTCAAGGAATTCCATTGCAATATAGATAGTCCCCTGATCTTCTCCCACATCATAAATAGTCACGATGCGGGGATGAGAGAGACGGCCGACGACTTTTGCCTCTTTTAGGAACCTGTTGACGAATTTCTCCGTTGTTATGCGGTCCTGGCGCAGAACTTTCAGGGCCACAACGCGGCCAATGTTTGGATCACGGGCCTCGTAGACAACTCCCATTGCCCCCCTGCCTACCTCTCTGATAATCTGATAGCGCCCGTAGTTCATTCCATAACCATTTAACTTCCAATTGCAGTCGCTAGGAAAGGTCTTGCACACCGCAGTTCGATGCGAATCCGATTGATGCCATGAAGACTGAAATTTATCCTATAGTTTTTATTGTAATTTCACAGATGACGTTATTCTGTGCAAGAGTTTCTTTACAAAGGTATCAGTTTTCAATTAAATGGCAAGTTCCTACTGAGTTAAGCAGCTATTAATGTAAACTTTCTTTCTCTGCTTGTCGCCTCGGCTGCTGCATCACGCAGAAACGCAGAGCCTTGAGAGAAAAAACTATCGCATGCAAGACCATTCCGGCATTGACAATAAATGTGCGTGAGTCTATAAAAATAAACTACATATTCCTCGTTAGAATGAGGCGTTTGCACAAACACAGGCTACTACCCAGAAACGTCGAAAGACGCCAATGCGGTTAACAGGTTCTGCCGGATTAAGGCTTAACCCAATGTAGCTGGTTCAATCCTACGTTGTGCACTGCCGAAACTCAACTAGAGGGGAAGTGGTGTCGTCGTATTTTTTTTCAGGCCCTTTCTCTCCGAAGGGCCTTTTTTCTTTAGTAAGTACGTTAGAAATTTGAACACACTTATCCCATCTATCGGGGTTCGGATCGCATCATGACTACGGAATTTAACGAAATATATCTGAGCGCTGTCATAGGCCGCTCGGTGATCAACAGCAAGGGTGAAGATATCGGAATCCTGCGTGACCTTGTGATGGTGCCTGGCGACGTATTCCCCGAGGTTTCTCATATCGTGATCAAAGCCCGCAGGGGGGTAAAAATACTCCCTTGGAGCGAGGTTGCGCTATTTACCCATGTGGTTATCTCCACCAGTAGCGCCAATCCGCCTGGTTTGTGTATCTACGAAGCGAGCGAGGGTGAAATTCTCGTCAAGCGGGACCTGCTGGACAAGCAGATAGTGGATGTGGACGGCGCAAAGGTCGTGCGGGTCAACGACATCAAACTGGGCAACCTGAATCAGAAGTTATGCATATTCTCCGTCGACATCGGTTTTCGCGGCCTGCTGCGACGTCTGGGCTACGAGCGTTTTGGTGAGCGCTTTGCACAAGCGATAAGAAAGGATATCCCCCATAGTGAAATCAGCTGGGAATACGTCCAGCCACTGGAGGCAAATTCATCCAGACTTGCTCTAAACATAGCTCGAGACCAGATGAACGAGATGCATCCCGCCGACCTGGCAGACATTATTGAGAACATCCCCATCCGTAACATCCGCACAGTGCTGGACTCCATTGATGCTGAAACCACCGGAGACACCATCTACGAACTGGAAGCGGATATGCGCAATCTGGTCATCAGCCAGCTGAATGACGAACAGGTAACCGACATCCTGGAAGAGATGGAGCCGGACGAAGCAGCCGACGTGCTCAGCGACCTGCCGGGAACAAAGGCACAGGAATTGCTGGATATGATGGATCAGGAAGACGCCGAAGACATCCAGGAACTGTTGGAGCACGAGGAGGATTCGGCTGGCGGCCTGATGACGCCGGATTATTTCCGGCTCACCTCGCATATCACGATCGGGCGGGCAATGGAACTGCTCAAGGAATGCGCCAACGAGGTCGAGACCATCTATTACGGCTATATTGTAGATGCCGAAGACCGGCTTGAAGGTGTTGTGTCCCTCAAACAGCTGATAATGAATCCGCCCGAGACACTTATCACCGATTTGATGGAAGAAAACTTCAAGTTTGTTAAAATTGACGCCGACCCGGAAGACATGCTGGAGACGCTCGCAAAATACGATCTTATCGCTGTTCCGGTTCTGGATGAGGAAGACCGAATGGCTGGTATTGTCACGGTCGATGACGTATTAGCCCATTACCTGCCGCAAATTATCAAAATAAAGCGCCGATAACAGGGCAGAGAAGCACTATGTTCTCCAGTATTTCACAATTCAGATTTCTGAAACCGCTCAAAAGCTTCAGCCCCCGGAATGTGCTGATTTTCATGGCCATCCTTGGCCCGGGCATTATCACGGCCAACGTGGACAACGATGCCGGCGGCATTACCACCTACTCGCTTGCAGCGGCCAACTACGGCTATGCCATTCTCTGGATGATGATCCCCACTACCATTGCACTAGTTGTGATCCAGGAGATGTGCGCCCGTATGGGCGCTGTTACCGGCAAGGGGCTGTCCGACCTGATCCGCGAATCCTTCGGCGTCAAGGTCACCTTCTACGTCATGATCGCACTGCTTCTGACCAACATGGGCAACTCCATCTCCGAGTTCGCCGGCATTGCCGCCAGCCTGGAGATCTTCGGCATCAGCAAATACATCTCCGTACCGATCAGCGCCATACTTGTCTGGCTGCTGATAGTCAAGGGATCATACAAGGTAGTTGAAAAGGTCTTTCTGGTGGCATGCCTGGTCTACATATCCTATCCTATCGCTGCATTCATGGCCGGTCCGAAGTGGGATATCGTCCTCAAGGCCACTATTACCCCCACCTTCAAATCAGACAGCGCCTACCTGATGACTCTGATCGGTATTGTCGGCACGACCATTGCCCCTTGGATGCAATTTTATCAACAATCAGCCGTGGTTGAGAAGGGAATCACCGCTGAACAGTACAACTTCTGCCGCCTGGATGTCATTATCGGCTGCATCCTGGCTATCGTAGTGGCCTTTTTTATCATGATTGCCTGTGCCTCCTCCATCCATGTCCAGGGATTAAGGATTGAGACTGCCGCTGATGCAGCACTGGCATTGAAACCACTGGTAGGCAAACACGCTTCTGCCCTGTTTGCCTTCGGACTATTTAACGCATCGCTCTTTGGCGCATGCATTCTGCCGCTCTCCACGGCCTTCTATATCTGCGAGGGAATGGGCTGGGAATCCGGAGTTGACAAGGACTTCGAGCAGGCGCCACAGTTTTTCTGGCTTTTCACAATCATCATCGTCATCAGCGCAGGCCTGATACTGGTACCCAATGCACCGCTCATGACCATCATGTTTATCTCTCAGGTCGTTAATGGCGCTGTGCTGCCCTTCGTGCTGATCTTCATGCTGAAGCTGATCAATGACAGAAACCTTATGGGAAGCTATACCAACGGATCAGCCTTCAACGTCATCGCCTGGCTTACCGTGGTAATCATGATCATCCTTACAATTGTCATGACCATTGACATGGCTGTTCCTGGTTTGTTGAAACAATTTCTTGCATTTTAAATCTTCTGCCAGGGGAGGCTCTTGCAAAAT
>JBAYZR010000340.1:0-4029 GCA_041672425.1 Pedobacter sp.
CGCAGTTAACGCCCTCTTCCTTTCCCAGACGGAGACCCCTGCGGGTCTTCCTGAACGCCTGTCAATTGCGGAAGCCCTGGCTGTAACTCGAAAACAGTAAGGGACGAGTTTATTCCAAGTTTTTTTTAAAACTTTACAGTTAGGCTGAGAATTCTGCTTGTCGAAAAGTGTTACAGCAAGGCAATCCCATTAGTTTTTGAATTAAAATAAAATTATTAAACAAAACGATCATTTGAGGCTTTTTATTATGACTGGCAAATAGTGTATTGACTTTTGTGTTAAATATCTTATAGCTATTTCTTGAATGTCTTGTATTTATATGACCTTTAGGAGAGACGTCATGAAAAAAATATTTATTGCTGTTGCTATGCTTTTCTGCCTTGTACCGTCTATCTCTATGGGCATTACCATTGATTATACCCTTTCCTCGTTGGGTGGGTCGTCTTATCGATATGACTACCTCGTCACTAATGATGGATCACTTGGATCAGGAGTTAATCTAAAATTATTCGACATTGCATTTGACCCTGCTCTGTACAATGAGTTGACCCTGTCGATTTCAACTCCTGCATCATTCAATAGCGATTGGAGCCAGCAGATTCTGGCTTCTGCGCCTGGGTTACCTGCTCTTTATGATGTCAGCGCACTTGGAAATGGGATCAGTGATTATCTTGGAGGCTTTGCCGTAACCTTCGATTGGCTGGGAACTGCCGCCGGTCCAGGGGCGCAGGCGTTTTCAATCTATGACCTGGACACCTTCGATCTTCTGGAAGAAGGCATGACAAGACAAGAAGGCAATCAGCCAGTACCCGAACCAGGAACCATAGTGCTTCTAGCTGCGGGACTTGCGGGCTTGGCAGCTATCAAACGCCGCAAGAAATAATCAGCTACACCAGAATTTCTATACCAATAATTTCGGTCGCCTGTGACCGGCAAGGGGGGGGAAGAGTATGGGAAAATTCAGAGGGGTAGTATATCTTCTTTTCATAAGCTTTATAACTGCAATAGGATTGTCATCACCAGCCGCTGCTGAAGACTTGACCATCGCTAGCAATTATACTTTGGTCAGCAGCAAACGGGTAAATCTCAATGAGTTTGACTACATCTACAGGGCCAGCATGACCAACACAGGACCTGCGGTCATCAATGTTTCCGCAAGTGTGGCCACGAGTTCCACATATATTAAAATCCTTCAGCCAAATCTAACCTTCGGCAATGTTCCTGAAAGTTCCACGGTTACAAGTAGCAATACCTTTACAGTTCGTCATGACCGTCGCGGGCCTTTCGATACCACCAAGTTGATATGGAGCATTCAGTCAACACCGGCGCAGGTAGCGGTTCCTGACGTAAGGGGCATGCTACAGGTTGACGCTGCAACAGCACTGAATTCAGTCAGACTCGTGGTGGGCACGATAACCATGGAAGAGAGCGCGACGATCCCAGCAGGACAGGTCATCCGTCAGGACCCGATTCCTGGGACTATCGTTTTCTTGAATACTAAAATAAATTTATTTGTTTCCCTCGGGCCACTCAAGGCCAGGTTCGACGCAATACCCACCAGCGGAAACGCTCCACTTAAAGTAACTTTCTCGCCAAATGTCATAACAACCTCTGCAATCAATTATTATGACTGGGATCTGGACGGTAACGGTACATTTGAGATTCGCGACACAGTCGGTCGCAATCAGAGTTACACCTATACTATGCCAGGTGAGTACCATCCTGCCTTGAAAGTCACCGATTCCAACAACAGAACTGACACACAAACGGTAACCATTACCGCAATCAATACTCCTCCTGTAGTAACTGCTTCTGCCCAGCCCAGCAATGGACAGGTTCCGTTGACTGTAGCATTTTCTGCAAGCGCAACGGACAACGAGGGGATTGCCACATATGAATGGGATTTCGAGGGCGATGGTGTCTATGACCTCAGCTCCACAACAACTGGCAATGCTTCACGTACCTATACTATAGTGGGAACTTATACACCCAGGTTGAGAGTGACTGACAAGATGGGAGCTTCCACTGTTTATTCGGTGCCCGCGACTGAAGTGCAGGCCGCGCCGGTGGGTTCTCCAACAATCACGCTCAATGCCAACCCGTCAACCGGAAATGCTCCTCTTGCAATCTCCTTTTCCAGCACTATCAACAACAACGGTGGTTCAGCAATTGTCAAGTACGAGATAGATTTCAACGGCGATGGCACTTACGATTTCACTTCCACCACAACCGGCAGTTCCTCTTACAGCTACACAGCAGCTGGAACCTATTTCCCTCGGTTGCGGGTTACTAACGCCGCTGGCTTTTCCTCAACAGATTCGATCCAGATTACAGTCAAGCAGAATGTAAGCCTTTCCGTCTCAACCGACACCATTGATACCGCTGCCGGCGGTACAGTAACCATAAACACCACCCTTGGCGCAGCAACCAATGCCGGCATTATCATTGAGAAGCGTGGCGGCGCATTGGCAAGAACACTTGTCCCTGTAGGACAGCGGAACGCAGGGACATATAACGATATCTGGGACGGTAAGGATGACTCCGGCGCCTTTGTCGCCGAAGGGGATTACTACGCTGTACTGCTCTATGAATTTGCCGGAGCCATGCAGCGCTACGATCTGGCCCTTACCACTGGCGGGACTCAGTACAATCCGCCACGGTCATCCATTGCAAGCAGCTTTTCCCCATTTGCTAACTCGCCTATGATTGTTGACATTACCCTTGCCAAGGCTTCGGAAGTTGATGCTTTTATCGGACGTTTCAATGTCAATACACGCCTCGTGACCCTCCTGCAACGTGTGCCGCTGGGTAAAGGTACGTACCGTGTAACCTGGAACGGTGATGACGGAGCCGGGCAGATGCTCCAGCCACCTTCAGGTGATTCCTTCCTGTTCGGATTGTGGGGGTATTACTTAGCCAATAACGCAATATATGTGCGTAGCGGCGCCCATGTCACCGGTCTTTCCGTCTCTCCGTCCATCTTTGATCCAACAGGTGTAGTAACCAATCTCAGCACCAGCACCTTTACCCTCAACAAGTCGGCCACCATCGAACTGGTTGTAACCGATATGGATGCAGGAAAAGAGGTTGCCAGACTCCAGTATCCGGGTATCCAGGCTGGTAATCCCACATCGATAACATGGGACGGCAAAGGAAACGATGGAATACTGCTGGCCCCAGGAAGGTACCGCCTCGGACTTACGGCTATTGATGACAGCGGTTATAAATCACTCACTGTGTATGCGCTACAGCGCGTCTATTATTAAGGGAGGGGTGCAATGAAAAAGATCATTTTACTATCTGTGCTTGTGATGCTGTTTGCTGCTACTTCTGTCTTTGCAGCTGAACTCACCCCGGAAACCTTTGTTCAGGCCGACATGGAAGCTCGTCAGGCAACAATCAAGGGGATGTCCGACCGACTGGCTCTTCTGAGCAGCAGAACTGCCACGGTTCAGGAAGAGACTCAGCTCAATGCGGTGACTGAGCAGCAGGTAAGCGCGGTGTTTATAAAGTTTGGTACCACACAGAGCGATCACCTGGTCTATGCAGAGAAGAATGCGGCGGCAATCGCCGACTTTCTTGAGGCAAATCCGGATTACCAGGCTACCAATGACTCCCTGAGCGCCCAGTTCTCGGATATTTCCAATAGAATAAATACTGTTCTGGCGAGGTGATCATGTCTACGATCAAAATGATACGTGCATATATATTTGTATTCGTTCTCGGACTTCTTCTTGCCGGAGTTCCTGCCCAGGCCTATCACTTCCCCTGGGACCAGGGGCATGACACCACCAACTGGAACAACCCGCCCGATCCCGGCACCTGTAAGGAATCAACCTGCGACCCTTGCAAGAGCACTGGTTCACCGGTCTATATCCCCAACGGTCAATTTGTTTGGTCCGACACTGATGTGGCCCTCAAGGGACGTCCTGATTTGCGTGTCAGACGAACCTATAACTCCCAGGACGCCCGCGATGGGCTCTTCGGTAACGGCTGGAGTGTCTCGTTCGACATCGCCCTGTACCAGGC
>JBAYZR010000341.1:0-4026 GCA_041672425.1 Pedobacter sp.
CAAATCTGAACGTTATATGGAACATTAATTCTTTGCCGAGTGCCTTATGTTCATCAAAAACCGGAAACAAAACAGCCGTGGACGGTTGCCCACGGCTGTTCAATACGGATCGGATGGTATCGATGATCAGCGAACAGCCGACACACTTACGGCATTACGCGCCGCAGCGCACATAGCTCGTCCTGCTGCAATGGCGGAGATCATCGGTTCCATGATTGGCTTCAATAACATACGGCAATCATCACGTCAACGGTTTTATGGCGCTGTCCTTTTCCAGACCGATCAGCAGCCTACCGTCCTCATCCCTCCAGCGCAGCCAAACCAGCGAATTCTGATCCGGCATTACCAGTGCCCAATCGTCCTGAAGCTTGACGATCTTGAATCCTTTTTTTGGGAGAGGCGTTAGCAATGCCCCTTTGCCCGGCTCCTGAAAAAACTGGTAATACTGCTTGTGCAATCCCGGCAAGAACCGCCCCAACCGTCCCTTGAAGAAGCTGTCCCAGGTATGAAAAGCGCCTTGGCGCTGGGGCATCAGCCAAGCTTCCCGGCCTACATCGTCATACACCACACGCAACCAGTTTCCTTTGCGGGCTGTGACAATCAGCGGCAATGTGTAGCTGTTAATGCCGAAAATCCAATCGTAGGGAGGAAGCGTGTCGCCATTCAACTCCCCAAGACGCGAGATGGCTGGTTCCTCATAAAGGTTGAGGAACAATGGCTTTTCACCATTCACACCAGGGGCAACCGATAGCAACAGGATGCCGATACCAGTGTAAGGTCTCAATTTCATGGGACCTGCGGCAACGCTGAGAGAAACCGGCGCCAGGATGACCAGCGCTATAAAAACAATCAAGGATTTCATTCTAATGCGTAGCAGTCCGCCTCTGATAGATTATTTGTAGAATTCTGCTACAAACGTGCCACCAAAAGGATGAGAAACCGTTTATCCGAAGAGTTCCCTGAGCTGCTCCAGATAGAGCGGCGCCTCGGCATCATTGTCGCTTGGCGCCCAGGAGGCCTTTTCAGCTTCAGTCAGAGGCAGATATGGTCCTGCCTTGACCTCATAAAAGACCGTTCCCGGCTCAAGGCTTACTGCGCTATGATAGACCGCATGGGGGATATCCACGGCCAGATTGCCGCTCTGGCGGGAGAGGGTTACTGTCTGCAACACATCACCGTTTTCGGAAAAAGTGACAACACCCAGGCGACCATTCATCAGGATGAAGGCCTCATCTTTTTCAGGATCAAGATGACGATGGGGGCGGATATAGGAGGGAGGTTCGATTGCGTTCAGCAGGCGATGACAGCGAGAGTCATCAGAGGGGTGGATATTGTGGTTCTTCCGCAGGCGAGGTGACAACACCGCCTGCCCGGTGATCTCGCGCAGGAGATCTTGGGTGACCAGCTTCATGTCAGCGGTCCACAATGGCAAATTGATTGCCGTCAAAGTCGGCAATTACCGCCATCTTACCCCAGGGGGTGTGTTCCAGCGGCTCGACAAATTTCACTCCGGCGGCCTGGAGGGTCTCGCACAGCGTATCGATTTGCTCCACCCTCAAGGAAATAGCGGTATGCCTCCCCACCAGCTTGCGGGCATCATCACTCAGGGCCAGGGAAACACCCATGGTGGTAGGCGCGCCAGGGAAGAACTCCATTAGCATCTCGGACTGCCCGGCCACTGGAAATTGCAGCAGATCGACATAAAACGCCTTGGCCTTGGCCATATCGGTAACGAACACCACTATGTTTTTCATGGAAACCATCATTTAAGACTCCATTTATTTTTGTGATAAACGGTGCACACACTCCACCATAAACCTGGCATTCTCCGGCGGTACAGTCGGCAGGATACCATGCCCGAGGTTGAAGATATGGCCCGGTCGCCCGGCGTTCTCATCCAGTACCCGCCTTACCTCGCGTTCAATGATCTGCTGCGGGGCAAACAGCACCGTCGGATCAAGGTTGCCCTGTACCGCCATATCAGGACCAAGTGCGTTCCGTGCGCTGTTCAGATCGACATGCCAGTCAAGTCCCATCACATCGCCGCCTGCCTTTTTGACAGTCTCCAACATGGCGCCTGCGCCCTTGACAAAGTGGATCACCGGCGTCTGCATCCGGTTAAGGCCATTAATCAACCGGGTTGTATAGGGAAGTACATATGCACCGTAATCAGCTGGTGAAAGGATGCCGCCCCAGGTGTCGAAGATCTGGATGCACTGCGCCCCGGCCTTGATCTGGGCATTCAGATACTCCATGCTCATCATGGTAATCTTTTCCATAAGGGCCGCGTAAACAGCAGGCGCAGCGTACATCATACGCTTGATATGGGCAAAATCCTTACTGCCTTTGCCCTCCACCATATAACAGGCCAGGGTAAAGGGCGCTCCGCCGAAACCGATCAGCGGTACCCTGGAAGCCAACTCACGGCGGAGGATTTTGAGTGTTTCAAGGACGTAGGGTACATCCTGCTCCATCTCGGGGATACGTAGTTTTTCCACATCAGCCATTGATCTGATAGGGTTTTCAAAAACCGGGCCAGGAACAAAGTCCAGCTTCATACCCATCGGCTCCACCGGGGTCAGGATATCGGAAAAGAGGATCGCGGCATCCACACCCAGAATGTCCACCGGCTGGATGGTTACCTCGGCTGCCAGTTCCGGGGTTTTGCACAATTCAAGAAAGGTGCTCCTGGAGCGCACGGCCATGTATTCCGGCAGGTAACGTCCTGCCTGGCGCATCAGCCAGACCGGCGTTCGGTCAACCGGTTTTCCCCAGCATGCATCGAGAAAGCGTGTATTCATATCATCTCCAATATATGTGTCAGCAAAAAGGATTGAAATTGTAGTGCCTGACCACGTAAAAAGTCAAATCATTTGAGGTGTAACATGGTGCAGAACTTTGCTCACGCCGCGCGCTCCACGGCGAAAACATGCCCTGCCAGCAATACCCGGTCGCCAGGGTAGAGCTTGCGACCGCGCCGTAGTTCCACCGCGCCGTTCACCGCCACCAGCCCGCCAGATATGATCAGCTTTGCCTCGCCCCCGGAACCGACGGCGTTCACTCCCTTGAGAAAGCTGTCCAGCTTGATGTACTCCGTAACTATGCCAAAAGACATACTCATCAAGTCCCTTATACGCCTGCTTTAATGATTTTGCGAACTGACAATATAGCATGGCCGTAACAGAGCACACAAATAAAAAGGCTGTACAGGGACTGCAACAAAATTATTACTTTTATTGACAAGCTCTTTTATTAAGTCTTATAAAACCCAGTCCTTTGGGCGGGGATTCAGCCACCGTTTACTTGAATACGTTTTCCGAACTCACAGCCGTGGTGAAGGATTTCACATGAGTAACCGTCAACCGAGCCCATCTTCCCTCTTCCCATCCACCCCACTATATTGACCTTCACAGAAGTTTTAGCAGTGGGGAGGTTCGCAGATGCCGCAAGTCACCTCAGAATCGGAATGGGCAACCAAAATTACAGCATGGCGCAATAGTGGCCTGAGCATCGCCGCATGGTGCCGGGAAAATGTCGAAGGCTACCATCGCTTTCTCTACTGGCGACAGCGCCTACAGGAGTTGGAACATGGAAAGTCCGGCTCCTTTGTTCCCTTACACGTGGCAACAACACCTATTTTGCTGGAATGCAACGGTATCTATGTACACATCTCCCCAGGCTTCGATGCCGGGCTGCTAAAAGATGTTCTGTCGTTTCTGAAAAAAAGTAGCTGATGCTTCCCCGCGGTCTCACCCAGATTTATCTTTATGATAAGCCGGTCGATATGCGCAAGAGCTTCGAGGGGCTTGGAAGCCTCATTGATAGTGCCCATCCCGGCAAGCTACTCACCGGGTCACTATTTCTGTTTCTGAACCGGGGGCGCAACCTGATCAAGGTACTCTATTGGGACGGCGACGGTTTTGCCATCTGGTACAAACGTCTGGAACAGGGTACCTTCTCCAACTGTTTTCAGGGCCACAACGAGCTGTCGCGGCAACAGTTCTCAATGCTGCTCGAAGGGGTGGT
>JBAYZR010000342.1:0-4010 GCA_041672425.1 Pedobacter sp.
TTGTATCCACTAAGAAAAAACTGACTGATCGCCGCTAATATGCTGATATTAAATGCTAATATAGGCAATCTTCACTGAGTTTAAAAGGGAACATCCGTTGAAAGATACCATCAAAACATGTGGGCGTAGCTATACCAAATCGGACAACGCAAGACAATAAATATAAAAAAAGCCCCTATTTTCAAGGGGCTTATGTACTGTATTGGATTGTATAAAACAATTAATTGGTGCCCGGAGCCGGAATCGAACCGGCACAGCCTTTCAGCCGAGGGATTTTAAGTCCCTTGCGTCTACCAGTTCCGCCATCCGGGCAGATGATGTGCCAATCGGAGTTACTGGACGAAATCAGCAGTTGACCCGCTCCTTAAGCTCCTTGCCGGTCTTAAAGAAGGGCGTTTTTTTGGCAGGAATATTCACTACCTCACCACTTTTAGGATTGCGCGCCTCGCGACCGGTACGCTCTCTAATGGTAAAACTGCCAAAACCACGGATTTCCACCTTATCGCCAGCCCTCAAAGCGTCTTCAATCGAGTCAAAGACCGTATTAACCAGCATCTCTGACACCTTCATATTCAACATACCGTGCGCCTGCACGACTTTTTCTATCAATTCACTTTTTGTCATATCACCTCTCCTGCTGTACATGCCTAATTATTATTCTTGCTGTTCATTTCCTGTTTCATCAAGTCACCCAGATTAGACGTAGCCTTACCTTGGGAGCCTAGATACTGCTCAAACTCCTCTTTCTCAACAGCAGCATGCATCGCCTTGATGGAGAGGGATATACGGCGTTCCCTTGGGTCGCAACTCAGCACAACGGCTTCAATGGAATCACCAATCCCGGCAAATGTCTTTGCAGTAGGAACCTTTTCACGAGAAAGTTCAGAGACGTGAATCAAGCCTTCGACACCTTCTTCCAGCTCAAAAAAGACACCGAAATCAGTTAGAGAAGTGACTTTACCGATAACCTTGGTACCTGGACGATACTTGCTGGGTGCAATGCTCCAAGGATCCGGCTCAAGTTGCTTTATCCCAAGAGACAGACGCTCGTTTTCAACATCAACCTTGAGCACAACCGCCTGAACAATATCCCCCTTGGCATAGACATCGCCAGGATGTTTTATTCGCTTGGTCCACGAAATATCAGAAACATGTACCAGACCGTCAATTCCATCTTCAATGCCGATGAACATGCCAAAATCGGTCATGTTTTTGATTTGTCCTTCGATCTTGGTGCCAACCAGATATTTTTCTGCAATGGCCTTCCAAGGATTTTCGCTGACCTGTTTAAGGCCAAGGGATATTTTGCGATTGCTCATATCAATGCCCAAAACAATAGCCTCGACCTCATCCCCGACAGCAAGTATGTCAGAAGCCCTGCGAACCCGCTTGGTCCAAGACATCTCGGAAACATGAATAAGTCCTTCCACACCCGGCTCCAGCTCAACAAAGGCGCCGTATTCCATAACACTCACCACACGGCCTTTGATCCTGGTTTCCAGCGGATATTTGGCAGGAACCTCCAACCATGGATCAGGAAGGGTTTGCTTGACACCTAAAGATATCTTGCCTTTTGCGCTATCAAATTTAAGCACCTTGGCGGTGATCTGCTGGCCAGGTTTAAGCACATCAGCCGGCTTGCCAACCCTGCCCCAGGAGAGGTCAGAAACATGCAACAGACCATCAACGCCACCCAAATCAACAAAAGCGCCGTATTCGGTTACGTTCTTGACAATTCCCTCAACAATCTGGCCTTCGGCAAGTTTTTCTAACGTTTCACTACGAGAGGTCAAACGTTCTTCATCAAGAAGCACACGGCGAGAGAGAACAATATTGTCACGCCTCTGGTTGACCTTTATGACCTTGAATCGTGCTTTGAGCCCTATATAACTATCGGAATCAGAAGAGGGACGGATGTCCACCTGGGAAGCAGGCAAAAAAGCCGGAACACCGATATCAACACTGTAACCACCATTGACACGGGCGGTGACAGTCCCTTCAACAATGCCGCCTTCTTGGCCGGAATCACCGATCTTTTCCCAAGCAGCCAGATAATCGGCCTTCTTCTTAGAGAGGATATAACCCTTTTTGCCATCTTCACGGGTCATCAGAACGCGGATTTTATCACCAATCTGTACAGTCATCTCTCCGTTTGCATCAAGAAACTCGGAAACCGGCACGTAACCTTCCGATTTGAGGCCAATATCTACGAGTACAGTTTCCTGATCAATGCGAACGACCGTTCCTTCAATGATCTTGTCCCGCTCGGGCCTCTCCTTGAGGCTTTCATTGTAAAGAGCGGCAAATTCGCTGCTCTGCTGCTCAGCATCCGGATCTTCATGTTCACCGTTGTCAGCAGCGCCGAGCTTTTTGAAATCAACCATTAAACCTTACCCCCTGGACGTTTTCTGTAACATTGTTTGTATATTTGTTGCATTTGAAGCGTAAAAATATAACACATATACATAAAATATCAATTGAATTTATTGTTCAATCTATTTTATTGAGCGCTTCAATCCGGTTAACCACTGCGTCTATAATCCACTTGGGAGTAGAGGCGCCTGCGGTGACACCAACCCGTTCATCATCCTTGAACCAGTCCGGGTCGATCTCCGCAGCCGTTTCGATGTGATAGGTACGTGGCTGAATTTCGACACAAACCTCGGCCAGACGCCGGGTATTGGCGCTGTTGAATCCACCGACTACCAGCATGCAGTCCACTTGGCAGGCCAATTCTTTTGCCTCTTCCTGGCGTACAGCCGTTGCATCGCAGATAGTGTTGAAAACACGGATCTCGCCACCTCTCAGGAGACATTCCGACACGACGTTCTTTAGGTTTTCAAAGGATTGGGTAGTCTGAGCAACAACACCGATCTTGTTCATTTTGGGCAGACGTCTTACCTCTTCACCCGAACCAACAACAAAGACCTTGTCGCCGCCATAGGAAACAATCCCCTGAACCTCAGGGTGGTCGGCATCACCAACAACAACAACGCCATATCCGGCTTCAGAGAGACTTTTGACATGTTCCTGAGCCTTTTTAACAAAAGGGCACGTGGCGTCAACAATCTCCAGCTGCTTTTGCACCGCTTCATCCATTTCACTGGCCAGCACACCATGGGAACGGATAATGATTGTGCCGCTGTTGGTTTTATCCAGATTCTTAACAACCTTGACACCCATCTGCTCCAGTTTCTGTACAACCTGTGGAGAGTGGATGATCGGGCCGAGGGTATAGGTTTTGTTGTCTTTACCAGCAGCTTCAAAGGCCATCTGTGTAGCACGCTTGACGCCGAAACAGAAACCGGCTCGCTTTGCAATAATAACTTTCATATCACTGATCCTGTTATAATTGCTCAAATATAACGTCGTTTTTTGATATTTTATCCCGAAAGACCGCTTCCATTATTTTTAGAACATCTTCGACATCAACTTCGGATGAATCGATTGGAATCGCATCTTCGGCCTGCTTGAGCGGAGCAAGGTCACGTTGCGAATCCTGCTCATCCCGAAGGGAAACCGCACGAATAGTCTCCTCCAGCGTTACCTGCTCACCCTTGTCGATCAACTCCGTAAAACGCCGCTTACCCCGTTCTACAGGCGAAGCGTACAGATAGAACTTGAGCTCGGCATCGGGAAAAACAACCGTGCCGATGTCTCGCCCTTCCAGAACCACGCCACCGTTACTTCCCATCTTGCGCTGAACCTTCATCAAGGCCTCGCGCACCGGTTTGAGAGCGGAGATCAGCGACGTCATCTGAGACATTTCCGGAGTACGGATCTGACCGGTCACATCCTGGCCGTTTGCAAAGACCCGCTGGGAACCGTTGGAACAGTCAAGACGAATATCCAGATTACGGCAAAAACGCTCCACAGCATCCATGTTGGCGGGATCGATACCAGCCTGACTGATCAAATATGATACAGCCCGGTACATGGCGCCGGTATCGATCTGCTTGTAGCCGAGCCTTTTGGCGAGCTGAGATGCAATGGTACTCTTACCGGCTCCT
>JBAYZR010000343.1:0-3979 GCA_041672425.1 Pedobacter sp.
GATTGAAAAGCAGGAAGAAAACAGAAGAAGAGTTTGAATTTAATGGATTAAGAAGAAAACAGATCAGCGGAAGAAGAAACATTTTCAAGAGGCCAAGAAAAAGACTCTTTCAGGTTGCCGCTGACACCATAGCCATAACCGCCGACGAGAGCGGCAAGAAAGGGGTATCGCTTACGTGGGAGAAAAAACCGGTTGACGGCACTCAGCTCACCCATCCCGGCGTTTATTGCCTGCGTACTAACGAAACTGAGTGGGACGAATCCAATCTATGGCAAACTTACACAATGCTGACTGATCTGGAGGCAGTATTTCGCTGTTTGAAATCTGAGTTGGGATTGCGTCCTGTATTCCATCACAAGGAGCATCGGGCGGAAGGGCATCTGTTCATAACGGTTCTGGCATATCAGGCGGTCCATGCGATACGCAACAAGTTGAAGGAGCGTGGAGTCAGTACAAGCTGGTCTGGACTTAGAGAGATACTGTCCGTACAACAGAGGGTAACTGCCACATTCAGACAGCGGGATGGCAAAACGCTGCATGTGCGCAAGGCAACTGTTGCCGAGCCGAAGCTGAAAGAGATCTACAATAAACTGGGTCTTGATCCCTCACCGGGAGGAACGAATAAACTGGTCTGCTAACGCAAAAAACACAAAATGTAGTGCCACTCCGATTTTTTTGATGCCTTAACATCATGTATTTAAAAGAGTTATTTTTGAAGGTGTTAAATATGGGCTAAGTGCAAAGTAGGATTCTTTCCTGCTCTAACCGCTCGATACACATAACTATCAACGTATATGGGGCAACATGTTTATATACGTATTCTCGCTTTCCCGCGTTGGGTATGTTTAATCGGTGTGTAGGGTAAATTCCCCGCCGCTTGCGGCGATGCAAGAATCAACTAAAGTTACAGATACCCCGTCCGCTTGCGGCGGGGTAATTCATTCAATGGAGAATGCAGCCGGAGCGTAAACCAGAACAAGAACTCCAAGTTTCATATTTAAGCCCATAACCGGCGAGACCACCAGATATTCTCCGTTTTCCCGATGAGTTATGGACGTCTCGTTAGCGCGGAGTACATCCGCTGGAAATGCGGATGTAATATCGGTTCCTTCGAGTTTCTTATTCGTTGCCGCGACTATCTTGCCATCAGCCTTGGCAACGACAAGTTCTTTCATATTTTGTTCTTTAACAAACAGCGCCAGATACTGGTTAATCTGGTCATAATTATCCCTGATCATTTCGCTGCGAACTGCCCAGACCAGAGGGATTGCGGTGAGCCTAAGATACGACTCATTTTGTTGACTGATAACATGTGCAGCTTTGTTCGCCACTTCGCCTTTTGTCCTGGAAACAGCAATGTTTTTCCAGAAATACATTCCGGCAACAGCAAAAATCAGTAATAATATGACGAATATGTACCAGTATCTGGCTACGATGCCGCTCGAGCGCTGCTCGGGAGGCGCTTCTGATCTCGTAATATTGCTTCCTTCTTGAGTTGTTGGCTCGCTCTGTTCGTTTTGACCGGTAGACATGCCGTGCCCCCTCTTTTTAATGGAAAACTACGAATTGGGTGAAATGCCTTATGGTGGGATACGCAAATTAATAGTATCCCACCTGGCAAATTTTTCAAATATTGTCTCCCAGATTTCCTGTGTGCTGTCTCGTCGCTAGCGTGGTTCGCAGAGATAGCGCAAGGTCAGAAGAACTCCGCTTTCCTGCACTGAGGTAGACAGTCGAGAAGTTAGCGGAGCCGAGCAGGTTGTTATTGGTGAAGTTGATGATGAACTGCTGGGCGTCGGCGATCTGTGATGTGATCTGCACTGCTAGGGCGTCAAGGTAGTGTGCCATTATCACCGGCAACTTCCTTCCGTCCGGTTCATAAATTCGGAGATCAGCGGCACGACTTCATCCTTCATATCCTCCAGGATGTAGTGTCCGGCGTCGGGGTAGGAATGCAGCTCTGCCTGGGGAAAGAGGCGCTGCCATTCGGCCAGAAAATGGGGATCAAAGACGAAATCCAGTTCTCCCCAGAAGATGGCCATGGGCAGGTCTTTGAACTGAGCCAGTCCCGCTGCCACCTCACTCACCAGGTCATAGTTGCGGTCGCTTGGGGCCAGCGGGATATCCTGGACAAAGCGCAGGGTGGCGATACGGTTCTGCCAGTTGTCATATGGTAAGCGGTACAGCGCCCGCAGTTCAGCCGACATCGGGTTGCGCTTGCAGCCGACAAACGAGGCGGCCAGGCTGAAGGCGTTGAGGCCGCGTACCAGCAGCGTACCCAACCAGGTGTCGCGGCAGATCTTCAGGGCCAGGGGGAAAGGTTTCTCCTTGGGGAGATGGAAGGCTGCGGTATTCAGGATCACCAGCCGCTTGATCCGCTTCGGATGGCGCACAGCGTATGCCATGCCGATCATTCCGCCCCAGTCGTGCAGTACCAGGGTGATCTTTTCGCTGATGCCCAGGGAGTCCAGCAGTTGCTCCAGGTCATCCACCCGTCGGGCCAGGGTATAATCGTAGCGCTCGTCCCCAGGTTTGTCCGAGAAGCCGCAGCCGATATGGTCGGGAACTATGCAGCGGTAACGATCCCGCAGGGCAAGGACCAGGTTGCGGTAGTAAAAGGACCAGGACGGGTTGCCGTGGATCATCACAACCGGCGCGCCGCTTCCCTCATCCAGATAGTGGTAGTTCAGGCCGTCCAGGTCGAGGGTATGGCCAGTGAATGGGTATTCTCTGGTTAAAGCGGATGTCACCATTCCACCCCGAGCATCAGGCAGTTCAGCCCGCTACCGATGCCGAGAAGACCGACCCGGTCGCCGGGCAGCAGTTCCTCGCGCTCGTCAGCCAGGGCCATGGTCAGCGGGAGTGAAACAGTCCCCATGTTGCCGAGGAACTCGTAGGTGGAGAAGTCATTTTCAGCAGGTATGCCCAGGGTTTTCAGTATGGCGGTCTGGTGTGCGGAACCGACCTGGTGGCAGATTACCCGGTCCACCTGCTCGGCAGTCCAGCCCAATTCCGGCAGAAAGGCCTTCCAGGTACGTTGCCCCAGCTCGATCCCGAAATTCATAACATTCACGCCGTTGGTACTCATGTACTGGGTGTAGCCGCCTTTTCCGTCGGACGTCATGCCCCACAGGCAAAGCCCGTTATGTTCCGGCGCTGCCTGTGTAATGCCACCCAGGAGACGGCGCCTCTTGGTTGTGGAAAAGGAACCGTCGGTGAGCAGAACCGCCACCGCGCCGGAGCCGCCGGTCAGGGTGGCCAGCGAGGCGGCGAAGTGCTCCATCTTCCGCTCTTCCAGCATGCGGGCGATCATGATGTCGTTGATCTCCCGGGCGCTCTCGCAGGAGACGACCAGACCGGCTCTGATCTGGCCAAGCTCTATCCGGTTGGCCACATCAAGGATGCCGTTGAGTACCCCCAGGCAGGCGTTGGAGATGTCGTACACCGTAGCGCTCCCCCTGATGCCGAGACCAGCGGCCACACGGCAGGCCGTGGCGGGTTCGAACTGCTCGCGACAGACCCCGGTGTAGGTGAGGACGCCGATCTCTTCAGGGGTTATGCCGCTGGCGGCCAGAGCCTTCTTCCCGGCGGTGATGGCGCCCTGGGATAGCGTGTATCCAGGCTCCCACCAGCGCCGCTCCCGGATCCCGGTCAAGGCCTGCAACTGTCCCGGCGCGAAATGTAGCGCCCGGTAAAGCGGCTCCAGCCGGGCCTCCAGCTCTGCGGAGGTGACTACCACAGGCGCTAGTTCATAGCCGAGAGTTTCGATAAATACTTTGGAATATTTCATGTTTCCTGTTCCATCCTCACGGTAAAATCATTCATCTGGTAAATAACCTTGCCGTCAACAGCCAGGTAGCCGTCAGCGGTGAGGATGCGTTTTGTGTCGTCCACTCCGGTGATCCAGGCCTGAGTCGTGACCTGGCTGTTGGCCGGGACGACCTGGCCGCGGTAAAGCCATCTGTGCCGGTGTTCCAGG
>JBAYZR010000344.1:0-3977 GCA_041672425.1 Pedobacter sp.
TTTTCTGTTGGTGATTCGATCTACAAGGTGTCATCGCGGGAGGCCTTCACCCTGAGCGAAAACGCCTGTCAACGCAGGCTGGACTCGGTGCAGAGGGACAAACTTCCCTGTTGCTTGCGCGTTGTTCTTGAAGATGGCGCCATGCGTATCAACGCCGAAGTACTCGGTCAAACCCATACCTTCACATTTCCGCTCGATACCATGGAGCCTGCCCGTAGCGCAGACATGCAGGTTGTCCTGCAAGGACAATTCGCCAAGGTGGCTGATGCCCCATTCCGACTGGAATCCCTGGAAGCGCCCGACTTTCCGGCGGTCTTGATTCCAGCGGCCACCTTCAAGGAGTTGCGCCGTCAGTTTTACCAACAGCTCAATGACGCAGTCTCGACCAGCTTCCACGAACGGATCGCTACGGCGCGTAAAACAGCGCTACGGGATCTGGAATCGATGCATGCCGCATCCGGGCGATCAACTTCCAGAGAAACGCTGGCCGTTATCATGGATCTGCCCAAGGAGTGGCGTTTTCCGTTCCAGCAGGGCGCCGACTGCACACTGCTGCCGCTCTCCAAAGCAGCCATCCATCAACTGCCGTCAGCTGTTCCCCGCATGCGAGGCTCAGAGGAACGCATCATCTGGCAACTCCCCTTTATAATATTCGACCGGGATATGCCGCTCTATCGCGATACCCTGCGTCAACTGTACGGGGCCGGGTTCCGTCGCTTCGAGGCTGCCAACCTGTCACATTTCACGCTGCTACAGCGCTTCAAGGGGATCAGGATCTCAACCTGGCACCGCTGTTTTTCCCTGAACAGCCAGGCCATGACGGCCTGGCAGGAACTTGGCGCCGAAGCCGTCACGCTCTACATCGAGGATGACGCAACTAATATGGCCGACCTGCTTGCTGTTGACATTGCCATTGAGCGGCGAGTGGTGATCTATGCGCCCCTGCCGGTCATGACCACCAAGATCCGCATCAAGGATGTACACAGCAACATTCCACTTCACTCGGACCGGGGAGAGGCATATAGTGTCACGACCCGTGACGGACTACAGACCATCTCTGCCGCCACCCCCTTTTCCCTGACCGCCCGGCACAATGAATTGCGTCACAAGGGGTGCAGCTCTTACCTGATTGACCTGCGCCAGACGCCGCGTGAGTCATGGGGCGATATAATCTCTGCTTACAAGACAGGCCGCGAGATACCTGGCGCGACCGAATTTAACTATGCTATGGGATTGGTATGATTAGAACTCTCATCGCCGCCTGCCTTCTAACCGTACTCTGCATTGCTGACAGCTTTGCAGCGAGCGCCATAGAAGGTGTTGTACGAGCAGTCTACGATGGCGACACCATCCTGCTGGCTACCCGCCGGGATAGCAGGCTCAAGGTGCGGCTCTACGGAATTGATGCGCCTGAGACCGCCAAGCCGGATATGCCGGGACAACCCTTTGGCGCAATCGCAAAAAGGACTCTGATGTACAAGGTCATGGGCCGACAGGTGTCAGCCGATATCATTGATATTGACCAGTACCACCGTTCGGTGGCGGTCATCCGCTATGCCGGTCGGGATATCAACCGCGAAATGGTGATGGAAGGGGTTGCATGGGCTTATCGTCAGTATCTGAAAGGGGGCTATGTCTCCGGGTATATCGGCGCCGAGAATCGCGCCCGGTCCATGCGGGCCGGGCTATGGCGAGATCACAACCCTATACCCCCCTGGGAGTTCAGGCATGCCCTTAAAGGTGGCACACGGCAGAGGCGGCAATGGTTGCGATAGTTTGTTTTGCAGTTGTGATATTCTGATTCCCTTAGACTCACTCAACCAGACACCCTTGCCATGTGCCACGCCTTCTCAATTCATTGACCAGCGCATACCACATCTGATTGTTTTTAAGCCCCCACTGAGGCGCCACACGTATCGCAAGCGGCGCTGATCCATAGAGTCGCTGGATCGTAATCCGCGAAGGCAGCCGTTCAAGGAAGCTGGTCGCAGTGGCAACATATTCCTCCAGCGAAAGCGGCGCGAATTCACCACGCCGGTACATCTCCGCCAGTTCAGTCCCCTCAACAGCGTGCAACTGATGCAACTTGACCGAGTTTATCGGCAGGGACGCCATCAGGTCGGCTGTTTTTAAAAATTCAGCGCGAGCCTCTCCTGGAAAGCCATAGATCAGGTGAGCGCAGATATCAAAGTTCCGACCTTCTGACCGCCTGACAGCAGCGACAAAATCACCCAAGGTATGACCACGGTTGATGCTGGTCAGAATTGCGTCATCCATGGATTGCAGACCCAACTCCAGGCAGACGTAGTGGGTCTTTGCAATTCCGGTCAACAGTTCCAGAGCTTCGTCGGAGAGAGCATCGGGACGGGTTCCGACCGAGATCCCCAATACATCGGGATGGTCAAGGGCGCGACTGTAAAGCTCGGCCAACATCTGCGCCGAGCCGTAGGTATTTGTGTACTTCTGGAAATAGACTATGAACTTTTTTGATCCAAGCCGTTTCCGGTGATAGGCCATGCCATGCGCCATCTGTTCTTCGAGCGGAATAACCGGCTGAGTGTCCCTGGGCGAGAAGGAAATGTTATTGCAATATATGCAGCCGCCGACACCCTTACTGCCGTCGCGGTTGGGACATGTAAAACCGGCGTCCACATTGACCTTGCTGACCCGGCAGCCAAAACGGCGCCGCAGGTAATG
Source organism: Pedobacter sp. (assembly GCA_041672425.1). Lineage (GTDB taxonomy): Bacteria > Desulfobacterota > Desulfuromonadia > Geobacterales > Pseudopelobacteraceae > JACPFJ01. Next base: position 2,698 of record JBAYZR010000344.1, read on the forward strand.
GCCATAGGAATTGATGCGTAATTCGGGATGGATATTTATGTCAGGGATTGATGGCATGCTGTTCTATCGTTTGAATCAGGGAGGCTGCCGCTAATTTTGGAGCTGCAACTGCTATGATGCCTGAAATAAGGGCGATGCCATGGGCCTTGACCGCCATGATCCCGGCTATGTTTTCCCGTTTGACCCCACCCAGGGCAAAAACCGGGATTGTCAGGGCAGTACAGGCCGACCGGAGCAATTCAATACCCAGCGGTTCGCCATATGGCGCCTTGGAAGGGGTATAAAAGACCGGACCAAAGGTGACAAAATCGGCCCCGTCTTCAGCGGCTTTAGACGCCTCATACACGGCATGCGCAGAGTAGCCGATCAGATGCTGCGGCCCTAACACGCGGCGTGCCGTGGAAACCGGCAGACTGGCCGCTCCGAGATGCACCCCGTCAGCATCTACTGCCAGAGCGATGTCCAGGCGATCATTTATAAGGAGTCGGGCGCCATACTCGCGAGTAATATTCCTCAGTTCCTCGGCCAAAATAAAAAGCTCACGACCGGACAAGTCCTTTTCCCGCAATTGCACCGCCCGGACACCACCCTCCAACGCCTCGCGGACTATTGCAACCAATGAGCGACGCCCCGCAATCTGGCGCCGATCCGTAATCAGGTAGAGAGAAAAATCAACCAGGTACTTGCCTTGCCCATCTACCGGGGAAAAAAGGGGCATCAGGCCAGCAGCCCTTCAATTGGGCTGGATGCGTTGGCGTACAGTTTTCGGGGAATGCGCCCTGCCTCGTAGGAGAGACGACCGGCGATGACAGCCAGCTTCATGGCCTCGGCCATGGCAATAGGATCCTGGGCGCCTGCAATGGCGGTATTCATCAACACTCCGTGACACCCCAGCTCCATGGCAAGGGCTGCGTCAGAGGCGCAGCCAACCCCGGCATCCACAATAACCGGTACCTTGACCGTTTCCAGGATAATACGGATGTTGTAAGGATTCCGGATGCCCAATCCGCTGCCGATAGGCGCACCAAGCGGCATAACCGCTGCGCAACCGATATCCTCAAGTTTTCTGCACATGATCACGTCATCACTGGTATATGGCAACACGGTGAAGCCCTCTTTAACCAGTATCCTGGCAGCCTTGAGCAACTCCTCGTTGTCAGGGAAGAGCGTCTTCTCGTCACCCAGAACCTCAAGCTTGACAAAGTCCGACAACCCCGCCTCGCGCGCCAGACGGCAGGTGCGCACGGCATCGTCGGCTGTGTAGCAGCCAGCGGTGTTCG
>JBAYZR010000345.1:0-3959 GCA_041672425.1 Pedobacter sp.
ACCGCAGGCGTAGCAATGCTACGTTGAGGATTTTGCGATTGAGGCGCGGCGAAATACGGCCCAAAGATGAAATGCAAGATGGATGTTTATTCTTTGCCGAGTGCCTTAGATGCGCCAGACAACGGAACTGCCTGAAACAACGGTAATCTTTATAACAGAAATTATTGAAAGGTGTCAATCTTATTACAGCGCCGCTGACGCCGTAACGGCGCTGTTTTGCAGAGGTTTGTACTGCGTGATGGCCTGAAGGCTGAAGTTCTACCTGATCTTCCGGGCAAGTGGCAACAGCACAGACTGGCCCGAAAGTAGCCTTTCATCCCCGGCTTGCTGACATATCCCGGCAATGGGGCAGGAGAGACAGGTCAATGGATCAGCGCCATTGCATCCCGCGGATATACCAAGATGTGCAAGGGAAAAATCATATTTAACCGGGTCAGCAGAGTCAAACTGACGCAACGCAACAGTGATCTCCCTCGCCATACGCCAGTCGGCGCTCTTACGGCGGGTAAATCCCAGATAACCGCTGATGCGTTGAATGTGGGTATCCACCGGGATTATCAGTTTGGCGGCGGATATGCCCTGCCAAAGTCCGAGGTCAATGCCGTCGTCCGGACGTACCAACCAACGCAGAAACATGCATAACCGCTTGCAGGCGCTACCCGAGATGGGAGCTGGAAATAAAAAGGGGAAGTATGAATTGGGGGGAATTCCCTTCATGCCGAATACCGGGCTATAATCCTGGCTCAGCACAGTTGATGAATAGCTGTTCAGCGATTCGGTAATATCCTCGGCATCGGCCACCTGGCCGCGTAAAAAGAACGATTCGACGCTGCCGGCCTGCTCGATCATCATTCGTATAGCCCATAAAAGGGCACACAGGTCACGGCCATCATTGAAGCGGTGCTTGAATCCGGAAAATATTCGTAGACCATGCTTCGGCTCGAAATGTTCCACATATCGGCGCGGCGACGCCCCTAACTCTGCAAATATTGCCCCCAGCGTACGCAGGATGATGGCAACGTTACCATAGGCGAAGGCGGAAGCAATCACCGCCGCCACCTCCTGGTCGACAGGGTCAGGGTAGCGATGGCAGAAAGAGAGCGGGTCGTTGGCCAGATGCTGGGGGGAACGGGACGAGTAAAGATTGTCGAGGATTTTCTTGATATAAAGATCAGTCATGGTTGAAGTCGGAAAAGCACCAGAGGAATGTCCAAAAAATGGTGGCGTTTTAGAATCCCCCTCGCTTATTTACCCAATAGCGGGCTCATGATCTGATAGGTAAGGTAGCTGACCAGGGCAGCCGCCGGTATAGTCAGTACCCAGGCTGTTACAATCCGTTTTGCCACATTCCAGTTTACAGCGTTAAGGCTCTTGGAAAGGCCGACCCCCAGGATCGATGAGGTTACAACGTGTGTGGTACTGGTGGGCAGTCCCAGCATGGAAGCCCCAAAGATGACGCAGGCGGAAGCTGAATCCACCGAAAAACCGGTCATAGGCTGCAACTTGACAAAATCGCGACCAACGGTCTTGATGATACGCCAACCACCGGCAGCCGTGCCGATCGCCATTGCCAAGGCGCAGGCAAGTTTGACCCACACAGGCACCTCAAAGGTCGGGATGGCTCCGTAGCTGACCAGAGCCATGGTGATGACACCCATCGACTTTTGCGCATCAGCAGTGCCATGAGAAAACGACATGAACCCGGCAGAGATTATCTGCATTCTGCGGAAGCCACGGTTTACCCCGGCTGGTGAACGGAATTGCAAAACCCTTGAAAAGATTACAACAAAAATAAACCCGGTAATTGTTCCCAGGATCGGAGAGAGTATCAGCGCCAGAATGATCTTATTCAATCCGGACCAAAGCAGAGCCGAAGGGCCGATATGAGCAATGACAGCACCGATGAGACCGCCGACAATCGCGTGTGATGACGACGACGGCAATCCGTAATACCAGGTAATGATGTTCCAGATAATAGCGCCAATCACTCCGGCCAGGACAACCATCTGGGTCAGTTTGTCAGGGCTGACGATCCCGGTGCCAATGGTCTTGGCCACCTTGGTGAAAGCCATTGCACCCAGGAAGTTGAGGGTCGCTGCTAACACTATGGCGCCCCTGACCGATAGCGCCCGTGTTGAAACACTGGTGGCGATAGCATTGGCTGTGTCGTGAAAGCCGTTGATGTAATCAAAGATCAACGCCGCCAGAATCACCAGACAGAGCATCACTAAAGCAGGATCAAGCATTCTTTACCACCACGCTTTCAAGTATATTGGCAGCATCTTCGCACTTGTCGGTCGCCCTTTCGAGTGTCTCGAAGATCTCCTTCCACTTGATCAGCTGTATCGGGTCCTTTTCCTCGTCGAACAGTCGGCTGATAGCTTCCCGGGAAACCCGGTCCGCCTCATTTTCCAAAGCGTTGATCTCCACGCACGCATCGAAAATCTGCTCGTTGGTCTTCTTGCCCAGCATGGCTACTGCTTTGTCTACCGCGTAACAACATTGCAAAATGATAAAACCGAGTGACTTGGCTTCGGGGGGGATGCTATCGACGTTGTACATGATGACCCGCTGTGCTGAGGCATCGATCAGATCCAGGATATCATCCAGTTTGCTGGCTAGAGAATGGATGTCTTCCCGATCAAGCGGCGTGATAAAGGTCTTGTTCAACCTCTTGATAATCTGGTGGGTCAATGAATCTCCTGCATGCTCGATGTCCTTGATCTTGCGCTGACTTTCGGCAGGATTTTCAAAATTATCGAGCATATCCTTGAGAAGCTTGGCCCCAGTAATGATGTTTTCCGTCATCTCCTTGAAAAGCTGAAAGAATTTTTCATCTTTGGGGATTAATCCAAACATACACTGCCTCCATAACGTTCCTACTGCGGCTGAAATAATAAACCTTGTTTTCCTACCATAGTTCAGATTTTATTCCCACTGAAAAATTGCTTCTTTTTGTCAATCTGAATCGAAGCCGATTGCATGATTGCCTTTACAACCATCTTACAGTATCCTGCCAATTCCGACCAGAAAGGAGTCTTAATGAACCTGCTACATGCCCTGGTTCTCGGTACCCTACAGGGATTTACCGAGGTGCTCCCCATCAGCAGCTCTGCCCACCTGATACTGGTTCCCTGGTTGCTGAAATGGCCCGAATCAGGGTTGACCTTCGATGTTGCCCTGCATCTGGGAACCTTTATCGCACTGGCAGTCTATTTCCGCCGGGATATTGTCGATTTGATTTTCAATACACTTGAAGCGATCTCCACTCGCTCGTTTTGCAGCCCGGCCAAACGGCTCCCTTTTCTGATCATAGCCGCTACGGTGCCGGCCGCAGTGATCGGCAAACTGTTCGAGCACCAGGTCGAAGAAAAATTCCGTGCCAATCCGCTGCTGATCGCGGCGTTTCTGATCATCTTCGGCTTGCTCCTAGGCGTGGTTGACATGCTGGGTCGCAAGCGGCGCAAGCTGGACGAGATAAAAACCGGCAATGCCCTTCTGATCGGCCTGTTTCAATGCCTGGCACTGATCCCTGGAGTGTCCCGCTCGGGTATCACCATCACTGCCGGATTGATGTTGGGATTCACCCGCGAGACAGCAGCCCGCTTTTCATTCCTGATGTCACTACCCATCGTGGCAGGCGCAGCCCTGCTCAAAACCTTCTCTATCTTCAAGCATGGCATCCCGGCAGGGGAAGGATGGCCGATGCTGGTCGGCATCGCCGCCTCAGCCATCACCGGCTACATCAGCGTAGCCTTTCTGCTCCGTTTTGTACAAAAAAGGAGTCTCTCTCCCTTTGTATTATATCGCGTTTTCATTGGCGCGGGATTGATCATCGCAATTTTGTCGGGATTCAAGGGTTAGCCCCAAGGGGGACAGAGAGGAATTTCATGACCGGCAGCATCAAGGAATGGCCGCAGGACGAACGCCCGAGGGAAAAGATGCTCAAACAGGGGGCC
>JBAYZR010000346.1:0-3948 GCA_041672425.1 Pedobacter sp.
ATGTTAAATGCCTGGTCAGGAATGGTCGGAATGCCTATTATCGGCCTGCCATGTCGCAAAGCCTGGTAGATGGTGCCGTTGCCTCCATGGCAGACGACAAGGTCGCAGGCTTCCATTACCATGTCTCCATCCATCATCTCCTCAATATAGACACTTCCTTCCACTGTCGTGAGCTGTTTCCCCTGACCGGCTGTCGTAAGGGTTTACCATTGGGTCTACTTAAGACCTATATTTTTTCTATATTTTTCTTTAAAGTATGGGGCTGATAATAATTTCTATTATCAAGGCTTGGAAGTATAAAATGCTTTGCCAATTCTGGCGATTGACGAGGTAGGAACAGTGATATAATTAGCCCTTCGGTTTTTTGCTGGTCGCTCTATGCCCTGATGGGTAGCAAATTGCTTAGTAATTTTTGCACCTTCAATATTTGCTTCTATAAATAAATCCCGCCATTCACTTGAAGAGAGAGCTGCCAATATTGAATCCCGATATTCTTTTTTCATAAGCTCGTTATATCTAAAACCAAACAGATTGACGTGCAGGAAGGTTACAAAAGGTGAATGCCGAACCAGATCACGCGCTGCAAAAGCGCCATCTTTTTTAACAACTCGTTTCATTTCTCGAATCAAAGAGATTGGTTCTGGTATGTGATGCAGCATGTTATGGCAAAAAACAGCGTCAAATGTATTATCGTCAAAAGGAATTTGTGATGCATTACCTCGTTGAAATGTAACTCGGCTACCAACTCCCTCTCCCACGCTATTTTTAACGGCAACTGATAGCATTGAGTCAGACAGGTCAATTCCTACAACGTGACAGACTTGATCATGTTTGGCAACGCCAATGGCAATCCAGCCTGTACCAGTGCCAACATCAAGAAAACGGCCTCCTGATGGGCACAAGTTGAGTACTGTCTCCACAAAACCAGCGTGAAGGATTTCCAAGTATTGACGGGTAAGCAAATCATATGCTTTCACTTCTTCTTCGCCCATCATTATTTCTGGTTCAAGAATTCGCATGGGTCATGTTAATCAAATCATTTTTTAATGTGCAAGGCAGTTAATTGTCAAATACACATATCCGTTTTCTCCATGATACCTCAAGCAGAAAAGGCACTGCAAAGCAATGCCTTTTCTGGTTCAATACTAATTTCTAGCAAGTAAAGCTATTTCTTGTTAGCACGACGCTTGGAAGAAATAACAAGTCCGAGCAAACCGAATCCGAGAAGTGCCATGGTTCCTGGTTCTGGTACAACTTGCGCTCTAGCTGGGTCGTTACTATTTAGGGTGAAGCCAAAGTCGCCAAGGCTACTAATCTCACTTTTTGCAAGGATATCTCGTGTACCAAAAGCTGTTGAGAATGCATCGCTGTTGAACATAGAGGCATAATCTCCACCAGTTACATCAGCATAGAATGTACCAGTTCCCGACAACGGATTTGTAAGAGCGTTTACAATTGAATCTTGGGTGGTGGAGCTGTTGTCCGACCGGATACCGCTGTTAAATGTAAGTTCAAGAAATGTATTGCCGGAATCACTATCAAGGTAACCAGCAGGCGTAACTGTGTTAGGATCGTTATATTCTGGGGTGCTGTCTAGGTACAATTTAATAACACCGCCAGTGAATTGAATGTTGTATCCTGTTGTCAAGGTGGTTATAGAAGCAATTGTAAGCCCACTAATAGTGCCTGTAATTTCTTGAATGTTTGCCCCTTGGCTCCAAAGTGGGGAACCACCTAGTGTCTCAATAGAGGTTAACCTGATCAGCCCATTATAAGTATCACCAACTGAATTTACCCCGTTATTATCAACATCCGTCCACGATTCCCAGTTCTTGTACTTGATTTCCACAGACCCCTCTGGAAGTGAAAATGCCAAAGCTTGCGAAGCACAACACATCAACAATCCTGCAACCAGCGCTAAAAGTTTCTTTTTCATACTCTTTCTCCTTTGTTTTTTGGGTTTTGGTTCTTTATAATGCGTTGGAATTCCTTATGCGAGTTCATAAAGCAAGTCACGTGCCAAGTTGTAACATATTGATATTGTTGATAAAAAAAGTGTTACCCAGTCTTTTCTTTCCATAGTGTAAAAAAAAACGACAGTTACAAACCAGCCATTACATGAATAAACGTTTATAAACAAAGGATTACAGCATATTAGCTGACGTAAATATTACCGACATCTTCAAAAAAATCCGACATTGTTGCACCATCACCGAAGGTTATTACCATATGAAGCGGCTCAACAGGTTCGATGTTTTTGATGGCGAATGATACCTGGAGACTATGGAACCTGTTCCGGGGGTTTATCCATCGAGCTTAATGTTGTCAGACTATGCTTTTTCAGCAGGTCATAAAGCGTTGGCCTGCTAACCCCCAACTCCTCGGCAACCTTCACAATGTTGCCGTTGTGACGATCAATTGCTACCGCAATCACTTCCCGCTCGACCTTGTCCCTTGCCTCCCGCAGAGTAGTAAAGGTCTGAGCCGGTTCAGGCTGCGCGGATATATCCCCTTCAGAACCCAGATCAGCCGGTTCAATGGCGATGGCATCGCTCATGATGATCGCACGCTGCACCCGGTTCTGCAACTCCCGCACATTTCCCGGCCAATCGTAGGTTCTGAGATAATTCACCGCAGCCGCACTGAAGCGTCGTACCTTCTTTTTGTACTCATCGTTAAATTTTCGCAGAAAATAATTTGCAAGCAGCAATATATCATCATCCCGCTCGCGAAGCGGAGGCAGTGCAATAGTGATCACGCTGATCCGGTAATATAGATCCTCCCGGAAACGCGCCTCAGCTATCGCCTTGGTAATATCCACATTAGTGGCACAGACCGTCCGGGTGTCAATCCTGATATCTTCCCGCCCTCCAACCCTTTGAATAACGCCTTCCTGTAGAAAACGGAGCAGCTTTACCTGAAGATTGAAAGGAAGCTCGCCGATCTCATCCAGAAACAGTGTCCCTTTATGTGCATACTGTAGCTTTCCCTGCACCGTGGCGTGGGCGCCGGTGAAGGATCCCTTTTCGTGGCCAAACAATTCAGACTCCAGCAGATTATCCGGTATGGCTCCGCAATTGATCGGTATGAACGCTTCACCCTTGCGAAAACCTGCCGCATGGATTGCCTGCGCCACCAGCTCTTTTCCGGTGCCACTCTCACCTGTAATAAATATCGACACATCGGACGAGGCAACCTTCTTGATCGTGGAAAAAACCGTCTGCATGGCAGGGCACTGACCGATAATCCCGTTGGAGTCCTTTGATTTCAACTCTACGGCACGTTGCAGGACTCGGTTTTGCTCCTCGATATTGGACAAGTGCAAAGCGCGACTGATGATCACCTTCAGTTCGCTAAGGACGGGTGGTTTCGCATAAAAATCATACGCCCCAAGCTGCATGGCCTTTAGAGCATTTTCCCGTTCACTGTTGCCGGTCAACATGATTATCTTGGCATGAGGATTAATCGCCAGCATTTCTGCCAGGCCACGGAACCCCTCAATAGAGGAATCTTCGTGGGGAGGAAGTCCCAGGTCGAGAACAACCACGCTTGGCAGCTGTTTTTTGAAGATGCCGAGCCCCTCATTAACGCTGCCGGCCAGAAGTATCGTATATTCATCCCCAAGGCCCCACTTGAGCTGCTGGCGGATATCCGGATTATCATCAACTATAAGTATTTTATCCACGTACTTCTCCTTGGCTACAACTATCTGAAATTTATGCGGAAGCAGAACGAATAAAAGTCAGCGTTGTCCGGCTTGGTAATTGCAGTACCTCAAAAGCCCCCTCATCCGCCCCTTCGGGGCACCTTCTCCCCAAGGGAGAAGGGATAATAATCAACCCCTCTCCCACTGGGAGAGGGTGGCCGAAGGCCGGGTGAGGGGACAAGGCAGGGTTTTAGCGCTAATGCAATTACCTAACCGGACAACGCTGGATATGAAGCGGAGGA
>JBAYZR010000347.1:0-3936 GCA_041672425.1 Pedobacter sp.
GTATATGACGCGGTCCAGCATCTGCTTGGCACAGGAATAGATCCAGCGTTCCTTGTTGATCGGGCCAAGCATCAGCGGTGAATTTTCCTCATCGAACTCCGCGTCGGGGCTCATGCCGTAGACCTCGGATGTAGAGGGGAAAATTACCCGTTTCTTGTACTTGTGGCACAGGCGGATGATCTTGAGGTTTTCCTCGAAATCCAACTCGAAGACCCGCAACGGATCCTTGACATAGGTAACCGGCGTGGCAATGGCAACCAACGGCAGAACCACATCGCACTTCTTGATGTTATATTCGATCCACTCCTTGTTGATGGTGATGTCCCCCTCCAGAAAGTGGAAACGGGGATCGCCCAGGGAGCGCTCCAGCTTGTCGCAGGCCATGTCGAGACCAAAGACCTCCCAGTCGGTGGTGGTAAGTATGCGGTGGGTGAGGGCGTTGCCGATAAAACCGTTGACGCCTAGGATAAGGACTTTCATGATTGCTCCCAGCTTGTTTGTATTCAGTGTTTATATTTGATATTTGAATTTGTGAGATTACCACACACTCAGACTCTACCGCAACCCTCCCAAGCCCGATCCAGGGTAATTTTGTTCCACCATCCTATGGATTGGGGTTCACGATACGGCTGTTCACCACAACCTACAACTACAACCTGCATATGTTTGTGATGGCTTTCCGATACAAGTAAAGGATTGAGAAGCGCTGTAATTAGCTCTATATTTAGAGCTGAACAAAGGAGGCAATTATGAACATGAACACCATTTACGCCGATTTTTCTATTAGTATGTCGGAATTCAAGAAAAATCCAGCGCAGGTACTACGCGTCGCCGGAGAAAAGCCGGTGGCGATCCTTAACCACAACCGTCCGGCATTTTATATGGTAACGCCTAAAATCTTCGAGATGTTGGTTGAAGCCCTTGCTGACCGGGAACTGACAAAACTTGTCTGGCATCGGCTTACACAAAAAGATCGGAGTGTCGAGGTAGACATTGACACCGTCTGAAGCCGACAAAGGGAAACCCGTATACCGCCTCAAATTCGTGCCGGATGCTCTCAAGGAATGGCAGACCCTTGACGGCAGCATAAAGGAACCTCTGCGCAAGGCGCTAAAAAAACGTCTGGACCAACCCCACGGAGTTGTATGGCGATCTGCGTGGTTGTTACAAAATCAAATTGCGAAAACAAGGATACCGTCTGGTCTATCTGGTTGAGAACGATGTTCTTGTCGTTCTTGTGCTTGCCATCGACCGGAGAGAAGACTTGGCGGCTTATCATGCAGCAATAGTTAGGCTGCTGGAGAAATAGCTATTTAAACTGAAAATGCCTTTTTACTTGCCAGTTGTCTCTGTATGGTATCCTCGCTTGAATAATTTCCCAAGAGCGAGAAACTCTCCAGCCATTCCTGAAAGCTGTCCATCAGCCCTATCCCTCATGTTTCACTTCCTTTTCGCGAAACGGGGCTGCGCCTGACCTGCCGGGCGGATTCATGCCCGGTCATGGTCTTGGCGCGTGTTATGCGGCTTAGGAGCTGTAAAAAAATAACATGGCCATCTTGCATCTCATCTTCAGGCCATCTTTGACCGAACTTCAATCACCAAATCCTCAACGTAGCTCTGCTACGTCTGCGGTTTGCCTCAATCAGTTCAGCCAAATCTGACCCGAATCTGAACGCAATATAACCAAGTCATTTATTTACAGCTCCTTAGCTTGCCTTGCATCGTGCATAGATATACTCTGGGTCAAGATCAACTCCGCAATCCCATTCAATAGTGTCAAACGTAACTCGAACTCGCCTAAAGGCATCATTGTCCTTAATCCTTTTGAATACGCCGAAATCGAGTATCGGCTTCATATCAAGGATGCCTTCTTCGCCGTTATCGAATTTGACGGTTAAAGTATAATCTTCTCTTGGAGTTACTTCTTTGACTGAAGGATACATAGTCACACTCCTTACTGAAGCGGTTGAATTTTGAAAGGTTCTTCTCCATTCATAACGAGATTCCAATCTGCCATCAGTTCTTCCTGATGCAACTCAGCCCAAGCCAGCACGAATCTTGTCTGCCGACGGGGAAGATTCCCTTCGATTACTTCGCAAGTTCGGATGTCAACTGATGCCTTGAACTCGTTGTAGTATACATGGAAATGCGGCGGTGGATGCTCGTCCGGCGAAAAATACATTCGTATGATAATCCCAAAAAACATTGAAATAGTTGGCATAATCCCTCCGGTTATTTGGTCAAGTGGTAACCTTCATTCGTCAAGGTCTTCCTAACTGCATTAACTTGGCCTACTGAGGCTCCGTGCTCTCGTGCAAAAGAAAGTGCATTTTCTAGTACGGTTCTTATATTGGTCTTGTCTTCCGGATTAGGAAGAGACCACGATGATGATGCACCATCCTGAAACTCGACATGAAGCTTGTTGTGATTAATATAAGAGGTCAGTCTCTGCGTTGCGAAGTACCTTCGTCTTCCGGACGTGGCTCTATTTGCTGGGGAGGTGGCAGGCGCAGTAGCAGTTCGCGTTGGGTAAATTTCTGTCGTCGCGGGCACACCTAATATTCGCCTCAGGACGTCATCCTCGGTTTCGCCGAACTTTCCGTTACTTGCGATTTTTTGCCAAACTTCTTCAGATATTTTGATTACACGCATACGGCCTCCTTGCAAGAAGTATTGCTTAATTTTAGCGCTACTTCTTTTTGGAGTCAATCCTATTTTTGCGATAACGGCGCGGGCGGTGACCCGTCTGGGCGGCCTTTTCGCATGGTCGGTGTCCAACGGTCTGGTAATCGTATTTTCGGATTATTCCAATTTCACTGACCCCTCAAGGTTTTGTGCATCAAAAGCCGGTGACGAGGAAATCAATGGCGGCTATGATTTCGTTGCGGTGGTCCTTGAGGGAACATACTTTCTCCCCAAGGCTATTCACTGCAACTCCGGCCAACTCAGCCGTTGACATTATGACAGTGGTCCGTTTTACGGAAAATTGGAGGTTCAGGTATTTGGCGACTTTGCCCATGGCAGAGACGGTATAGAGAGGAATAACTACGTGTGTTGTCAGGTTGTTCAAGAGATCGGTCTGTATGTCTAATAAATAGGGAATTATTCGTTTTGTTTCAGGATGTGGGTTTGCATACACATCGAACTGGGCCATCAGAATTGCCTCAAGCCGTCACTGAAAACTCCCCGAGCTTCAATGCGTCTATTATATTCTTCAATAGCCTCTTGATTTTCCTCCTGCCATTCTCGCCGTTTCTGGTCACGTAATATTTCCGCGAGGCGAAGCTCTAATGTCTGTGACAGATTGACATGATGTTCTTTGGCTTGCTGAAGTAGCTCACTGTTAATACTCAGATTAGTTGGTTTTTTTTGTGCATTTGGGTTGAAAAAATTAAGCTGCATAATGTACTCCTTATACGCATTTTGTATGCGCATAATTTACGGACTTCAAGAAAATAGTGCAAGACATATTTGAGTTCTAATTTTCAATCCAACTCGTTGATCACCGGTTTCCGTATATAAGTAACTTGCTACCTATATAGGTAATAAACTACTTATATACGGAACCGTCATGGTTACCTATATAAGACATTTCTGTCTTACTGCTACACTGTGGCTATTCTGTCTTCAAGTGGGGCGCCACGTATCAATCAGTACGGAGCAAACCACATTTTTATCTGCGGTTCCCATCGTGCCCGCATTCTTTTGAGCAACTCGCGTAATCTAGTTTCATCAAAAGCCACCGAAACTGGAACCATGTCGTCATCCTTGAATCGCGGACTCTGCATCGGCTTCTCATCCACGATAATCTCCACTGTCTTCAGCTTCACATCACAAACCTCGTGTTGTTTTTTAGATTATTTTGTTAAGTAACAACGTTTTATTGTCTGATTGTTTGGATTAGTTGTTCTTGGTTGTCACATTATTTAGTCATTC
>JBAYZR010000348.1:0-3904 GCA_041672425.1 Pedobacter sp.
CCATAAACAAAACCATGATGCAATTGAATCCGATTCAGGATAGACTTGAGTAGCATCCCGTTCTCCTTCTCTGTATTTGGTTTCTTGGTCGAAACACACAATGCCAGATTAAGAGACGGGATGCACTTTTATCGTTAAACAGGTTGAACTTTTGGCCTACGCATACTGAAATCTACCCACAAATTTCTCAAGAGAACCCTTTTTGTAATTCTCAACTTGGGCTGAAGGTATCTCACAACTAGTGAGAATAGCAACGTAGTCATTCATAATGGAGTGTGGAACAGGAATCATTGCATTATCTTCCTTCATAAATAGATTGCCCGACTGCCAACCTGCCGAATAACATCCTTACAGCGTAAATTAATTGACGTCAACAGAGTAAAACTAATAAATCAGTTTCTAATATTATGTAACCATGCTAATAAATTACCCTTATACTATTGATAAATCGGATTACTAATGAAAACACGGGCGAAATTAAAACCTGGTCAAAATGGGACAAAAAAGTTCGTTGAGCAGTACGGCGATGCCCTTGTTTGTGTCCGCTATCGCTATGATATGGCAACGCGTAAGCAGTATAAAACTATAGAGATTATTGTCAGCGAAAGAGAGTGGGTCCCACCACTTGCCAAGCACGCTGACGGCACACTTGTCCCCCTCAAAATTGGTATAAAGGATACCGCCTTTCAGGAACAGGTAAGAGCCGTGGGTGGTCGATGGGATAGAGAAAAGAAACTCTGGTTTGTACCATATGGATGTATCGCCGGTACTAAACTGGAAAAGTTTATAAATATAGAAACCGCGCAGAAAGAGTAAATTCAGATAAGTTTATACATGTAGAAATAACGATAATCAGCAAAAAGAACGGTAGTTTATAATAATAGAAACTTTTTGGGTTTATAGATGTAGAAACTAGTTTCTACATCTATAAACTTGTTTCTACATATACCAACCCGGCTCTAACCGGTGATTAACGAGTTGATATTGATTAGAGCGAAGAGAGGGACGTTTTGAACCAATGAAAAATGATTCTGACCAAAAAACAAATGTTGTGATCAAGTATTCAGTGGCAGAGTCGGCTATGCTTGCGACAAAGAGTGGTTGTTTTGTCATCTGCGCAGCCTTTTTTATGACTTTCGCAGGCATAGCCATGTCTGGATACAAAGAAATACCAATGAGTTACAGAGTAATTATGTCTTTGTTATTTGGGCCATATTTATTGATATTACCGAACGATCCGGAATTGATAAAAAAATATCAGTTATTAGGTTTGATCATTAGTGCTTTTATTTGGGGTGCTATAGTCTTTGTTGCCCATAGGATTTATTGTAAATACAAATCAAAACAGAAGGGTCTGCCCTTGCAATAATACAAAATTGTCGATTGAGTAGTTAAGAAGCGCGGAGACTGAAAACCATAAATGTGGGGGAGTAGGTGTCAGGGAAACCCCTGAGGAATCTGCCCTTGACACGAGACAAAAGTAAAAAGGCAGAAGACTGAAATACGAAGTCCCAACCAGGCAGTTCGACACCGGTCGGGCGGAAAGGCTGCCCGAACGGGTCAACTGCGCGAACCGTTATCCCAAGAACAGAAGGAAGAAATGAAGAAAGGCGATTTTAAAATTACGCGTGTCTCAGGGATGCCAGTTAGTAATGAGGATTTGCTTGCTGACCTTCAACGAGTAGCTTTTGCCACTGGCAAAGGAACTGTGGGGCAGAAAGAATACCGACAAATCGGAACTTATGATGACTCGACTGTGAGCAATCGCTTCGGATCATGGAATAAGGCGCTTATTGCCGCAGGGCTCAACATTGCAAATGAAGTGAACATCCAAGATGAACAACTATTCGAAAACTTGCTAATCCTTTGGCAACATTATGGACGACAACCGCGACGTAGCGAACTGGCTACTTCAGCATCTAAAATTTCCCAATCACCATACATTCGGCGT
This sequence comes from Pedobacter sp., assembly GCA_041672425.1. Lineage (GTDB taxonomy): Bacteria > Desulfobacterota > Desulfuromonadia > Geobacterales > Pseudopelobacteraceae > JACPFJ01. Next base: position 1,952 of record JBAYZR010000348.1, read on the forward strand.
TTTGGCTCTTGGACCGCAACACTGGAAGCTTTCGTGAAATATGCAAACGACAGTGGTGCTGATTCTCCGGATGGTCAACTTAGAGATGAAGTAGCCCGACGCACAACCAGCAGAGATCCATCGCTGCGGCTTCGTTGGCATGTTCTTCAGCGTGACCGATTCACCTGTTGTGCCTGTGGGAAAAGCCCGGCTCTAACACCCGGCATTGAGCTTCATGTTGATCACAAAATTCCTTGGAGCAAGGGCGGGGAAACGGTGGGTGAAAACCTACAAACCCTCTGTTCGGTGTGTAATCTTGGAAAATCGAACGTGAATGAGTGATAACCAACGGGTTACACCTGCCCTAAAACCTGTCAGGTGAACCCTCAAGCCGTTGTGCGCTACTGACAAACATACGGAGAAGTGCAATGAACATGCGAGATATTATCGCGTTATTGAGTGTTGCCGCAGCAATATTTGCATGGATTGCTAAGTTGCGTTGGAGCAAGGAATATACTGATACAAAAAATGCAGAAATAGAAAACATAAAAACTCAGGTGGAGACTAAGAATGCCGAGATTTTTTTTCTTAAGTCACAGCTTGAATTACAAAAAGAATTCACCTCAACAAAGCTAAGAGAGCATTTCTTAAGCACTAAAGAAGAATTGGAGAAAATAATAGATGAACAAAAAATGAAGCTATCTGAAACTAAGGCTAAGTTACAATCCATAAGTGATGAGAATGCAAGATTAAGGAATAGCGATAATGAAAATACTATTTTAAATCATGCTGTCAATAATAGTAAGATAAGCATAATACACAAATCAGATTTAATAGACAACATGCAAAATGGTTTAGATAGCATAAGAGTTGCACTAAAACGGAGCGAATCTGAATTATCAGAACAGGTCTACGAACAAGATAAGAAATCAAAAGAAAATATCAAAGCTATGGACGTGGTGTCTGAAAGTAGGTTTGTTACTTTCTTGACGTCCAGAGGTATTCCACTCGATGTAATAATTTCAGCTATACAGGGATCTTATAATCTGGACGACTTCTGGAAGAAAGTTGAGCCACATTGTAAAAGTGGTTCTTTGATGCAATACAATTTGAATATTTCTGATGTTACTATAGGTATTAATAGATTAAGGGATAAACTTGGAATCCCACCACTAAATTAATCGTCGAGCAGCAACACGTCAACTCTCCATTTTTCATTAAATCGAGAGAGAGGTCCCAACGAGCCCCATAGACACCGACCGCCCGAAAAACTTGGGCGGGCGGGTCATGGGGACGCGCCGTTGTACGACGAGAGAAACAAACAGGCGGAGCCAACATGAGTGGCGACAGCGGCACAAAGTGGCGGAGTAGAAATGAGGAGTGAAAACGTTTGCGTCGGAATTGGCGGGACGGGAAAAAACTGGCGGAGCAATGAGGGAAATCAGGAAAAGTCGAGAAAGGCAGAGTAGAAAAGAGCGCTGCCGCCCGAGAATTCCTGACATGGAAGAGATATTTAAAACCAATTGAAAACCATAAAAAGACACAAAACGCCAGCAACCATATGCCGCTATCTTGCCGGGAGAAGGAAGCTGCTGGAGCCGTAAGGAAGAGCTGAAAACGGCGAAAAGGCTAAAAAAGTGCCACCGAGGTAGCTTATTTCCTGGCCTTAAAGAGTTCCGGCATCAATAAATATCGCAAAAACCCAAAAAGCGAAACGGCATGAAAAGGCAGAGAACGAAATGCCAGCGACAGCTGCCGTGGCGCGGACAACCGGAAAAATCAGAAAAACCGGAGCCGCAGCCGCCGGAGTAGAAGTTTGCAGGAATAACGCCTCAAAGAGCGCAGTACAACCATAAGGTTTGATCCGACCTGCAAGGTCGGTTCAAACCTTTGTTCAAGAAGCCCGGGCAAATTGGCACGCTTCTTCCTATAATGGGTAATGGTTCAGATAGTTTTTATTTGAGTAGTTGTCTC
>JBAYZR010000349.1:0-3890 GCA_041672425.1 Pedobacter sp.
CATAACCGAAATCTGGAAGGTTATGGTCACACTCCTGGGACACCCACCCCCTGCGTCCCATATCTCCGGTGCTAAAAAGAGATACGGGTAAAGGACAGAGGGTAAGGGGAGGGGACGCTGCTTGCTATTTTTCTATTGGGGGAATATCTGGGGATATAATGCCGTTTATTAATTGCATTGTGCGGAATATTTCCCATATTCACTTACTTGATTTTTATAACATACATGGTATATTCACATCATGATTTATCGCCTATTGTATTATAACGAAGCAGTTCAGACCGAGTTTGACGTTTGGCCGATCGGTTTGCGTACTCGCTTTAGAGCATTGACTATACGCATGGAAGCGCATGGTCTCAACTTGGGAATGCCGCACACACGGGCGCTCGGTAATGGACTCTTTGAAATTCGTGCCAAAGCTGATGAAGGAATTGGCAGAGCATTTTTTTGCACCATTGTTGGCCGAAAGATTGTAATCCTACATGGCTTCATTAAAAAGACGGACAAAATACCAAAGCGTGAACTTGACATAGCGCGTACACGGCTAAAGGAGGTACTTAATAATGAGCTATAAACCAGTTCCATACAACCCAAAGAAAACATTGAAGGAAGACCTGCAAGATCCCGATTTCAGGCTGGCATGGGAAGCATTGGAAGACGAGTTTGCCGCTCTGGATGCTTTGCTTACCGCACGTCGGCATGCGGGGATGACTCAGGAACAAGTGGCGGCCAGAATGGGTGTATCGCAACCATCATTGGCGAGGGTTGAAGCGTCACTCGGTTCTCACCATCATTCTCCGTCGCTGGAGATGCTCCGCAAGTATGCAGCCGCTGTCAACTGCAAATTGGAAATTAGGCTGGTACCGCATCCTTCGTGACTATGTACAGACTCCCTAAGTGCCTTTTTGGAGAGGCTAACGCTGCTTGCTATTTTTCTATTGCATGATTTGGCAAAATATCAAGCAGCGCTTGGGGTTCATGATGACGGTCTGCTATTCCCGTTGATTAAAATCGTTCATTCTCCCTCCATGTTTTCATCTCAAACACACTCGCCGCCCGGTTCCATGTCACCCCTTCGGGGTTTAATAATTGTTATCTTCCTAAACCGGGGTTTACACCCCCGGCCTATGACATTTTGCCCCTTTGGGGCTCTTTGACCTCTTGCTCCCCCTCCACATCAAACAAATACCGCTCATCATACTCCACCCCATGTTTTTTCAGTATCGTCACAAACTCCTCCTCAAATGATCGCTCCCGATGGTGCTCTTCCTGACGTTCCACGTAGTCAATAAGCACGGGAAGTTGCGATTGACTTACCGTGAATGCCCCGTAGCCAGACTGCCAGGCAAAGCGCCCTCCATCATCCAGGTTTTGTTCGTTGATCTATTTCGAGGAATTGGCCTTTACCATCCGCACCATGTCGGAGAGCGCAATATCGGGCCGCAATCTCACCAACAGATGGAGATGATCCGCCACCCCGCCGACGCGGATGAGCGCACCCCCCTTGTTCCGTATGATTCCCCCGATGTATGGATAGAGTGCCCCTCCCGCAATTTCGGCGTTATCAACGGCACGCGGTATTTGGCGCTGAATACGATATGGTACGTAAGGTTCGAGAGAGTTGATGACATCGGCAATCTCCTCCTTCATGTCACCCCGTTGGGGTTTATTGATTTATGCGCCATCCAAACCGGGGTTCACACCCCGGCCTATAACATCCCGCCCCATCGGGGCGCACACCAAACCCCAACGGGGTGATATGTTATAGCCCGGCATGTGAATGCCGGGTTCATGTGAATGCCTATATTCCGATTCCGTGATTTGCAACCATTGCCGTTGCATGTTACCCCGTCAATTGATTTATGAGGAGCATCTTGAGGGACGCTTGGGGTTCCCCCGGAGCCGTTCTTCTTCGCGGTCAGGTTGCCGTCGTCGTAGACGTAGCTGTTCAACAGTGTCCCGGTGACGGTTGTCTGGTGGATTTCCTTCATGCGGTTGTCTCGTCGTAGACATGGAGAGTATACCGTTTAGGGAAATCGGGGACATTATTGATCTAAGACGGATTATCAGTCGATTGCGGACATTTGGGAAGGTGGCTTCTAACAATCAAATATAATTGAATAATTCGGCCAAACTTGACCCTTCGCGGTTTTAGTCAAAATTACCCATCATGTAACGTAAATCAATTACTGAAATTTAATTAATTAACTCGAAAAGTTGGGAAGATTCAGTACTCAATCGGCATGGCCTTGACCTGCCTGGCAGTAAAAACCGGACCGTCCTTGCAGACATAGACATTGCCCACGTTGCAGCGGCCGCACTTGCCCAGACCGCACTTCATGCGATTTTCCAGGGTGGTGTAAACCTGGTCGTCGCTGAAGCCCAGCTTTTCCAGGACCGGCAGTGTGAACTTGATCATGATCGGTGGTCCGCACACCAAGGCAATAGTGTTTTTTGCACTGGGCGCAGCTTCTTCCAGGATGGCCGGGACAAAGCCCACCTTGCCGTCCCACTCCGGACTGTCGCCACCTGGATCTACGGTCTTGATAAGCCGCACGTCCCCTCGCGCTTGCCACTCTGTCAACTCCTGCTTGTAAACCATGTCACTCTCGGTTTTTGCGCCGTAGACGATGGTGATGTCGCCGAACTTGTCTCGCCAGTCCAGGCAATTACAGATCAGGGTCCGCAAAGGAGGCAGGGCGATGCCGCCAGCCACGAAGACCAGATTTTTGCCGAAGAAATCCTCAATCGGGAAGGAGTTGCCGTAGGGCCCGCGAACGCCCATGCTGTCACCCGGTTCCAGCCGACGCATCTCTGCGGTCACCCTGCCGACGGAGCGAAAACAGCACTCTATGTATCCTTTACGGGTTGGAGACGACGCGATGCATAAGGTGGACTCGCCAGCCCCAAAGGCGGAATACTCGGCAAACTGGCCGGCCCGGAAGCTGAAGTTTTCGCGAACATGTTCGTCCTGGAAGACCAGCCTAAGGGTGCGCACGTCAGGTGTTTCGTCTATGACCTCCTTGATGGTGGCCAGGTAGGGGAGGTAGATGTTTTTGTTGGTGTTATCACACATTATTAAAACCTTCATTTCTTGCTTATCTCTTCAACAATGGCGGCAATATCGATCCCGACCGGGCAAAGTCGAATACACCTTCCGCAGCCTGTGCAGAGCGTCTGACCGAATTTGTCGTTGTAATACTTGAACTTGTGCATGATGCGGTTACGGTAGCGCTTGGGCTGCCGGTCGCGTGGATTATGGCCGGAGGCGTGGTGGGTGAACTTCCAGAAGCCGCAGGCGTCCCAGTTTTTGCGGCGTTTGCCGCTCTTTTCAGTCCCCTCGTCCACAATGTCGAAGCAGTGGCAGGCAGGGCAGACAAAGGCGCAGGCGCCGCAACCAACGCAATGGGTGGCGATGGAATCCCATGTGGGATCTTCGAAGTGGTCATCCAGCCATGCCTTGACCTTTTTCAGATCGAATTTCCCGGTCTGTGGTTTGGCCAAGGGGACTGTCCTGGCATTGTTTGGTTCGCTGAACAGTTCTTTATGATTGGTGATCAGTGCTTCACCTTTATCAGAATACGTTGTACAAGCATAGCCCCCACCTTCGACCGGAGTCAGGAACAGGTCGCTTCCTTTTGTTTCTTCAGGCGAAAGCCCGACAGCGGCGCAGAAACAGGCGTCGTCGGCAGACGTGCAGGCCAGGCCGATGACCGTGGTCTTTCTTCTGCGTTCCAGGAAAAACTCGTCCTTGTAATCCCAGGAGAAGACCGCATCAAGCACCGGGACAGCAGCGGCATCGCAGGGACGCACACCAACCAGAAACGTTTCCGGGAAGCGGGCCGGGTCGATGTCGGTTAGTTTGATCTGCTGCCCCTCCTTTGTGTAGG
>JBAYZR010000350.1:0-3880 GCA_041672425.1 Pedobacter sp.
ACCGAACTTCAATCACCAAATCCTCAACGTAGCTCTGCTACGTCTGCGGTTTGCCTCAATCAGTTCAGCCAAATCTGACCCGAATCTGAGCGCAATATAACCAAGTCATTTATTTACAGCTCCTAAGATCAAGGGCAAGTGAAGGGTGATGGCTGCTTCTTTTTGAAGGTGAAAGGGGATTCAATGATCGGCGCTGGTATATTTGATGGTGACCTGGCGTTGGTCCGACCCCAACCAGTTGCAGAAAACCGTGACACCGTTGTCGCCATGGTGTATGGAGAGGCAACCCTCAAGTGGTTTTTCCGCGAAAAGGACCACGTCCGACTGCAACCAGCCAATCCCAATATGGAACCAATCATGGTTGGTCCGGACAAAAACCTGTCAATTGTTGGGAAAGTCATTGGAATATATCGGCAATTGGAGTAGGTCGTGGAACGGATTAAAGAACAGATACGGATCGCCACGATCTTTACACCTGGCAGGCTGATCAAGCCGGTCTGGTTTGACTGGCATAACCGCAAGCATACCATCCTAGAGACAACGTATCACTGGAAGGAGCATACTGTAGCGTTTCTGGTTTTTGTCTGCCGGATAAACATCGTGCCAGAGTATCATCCCGGCGGGAGTTGGTCAAGGGGGTCATGCCATTTTATGGCACTACTTTTCGGATTTTAGAGAACTGCTAGTTGATATTATTGAGTATTTTTCTTGTAAGCACACGTAAAAAGAAATTGGGTAAAACAAAACACTGTTATGTCAAATGTGGGTTAGAATTATGGAGAAGATAGTGGTCGATATCCCTAATGAAGGATGCTGATGTTATGACACAAAACAGGCGCTAGGGGTAACCGATGTCCTGACACTTGTGGGTTAAATTTGGCATTGTGAAGTAGTAACATTGACGGTGGCATAGCGCTTGGCGGAAACATTTCCTGCCGAATCCTTGACCCAAGCATAGGCGGTTTTATTGCCTGCTGTCGAGAAGGTGAAGGAGGTCGGAGCAGAAGCGGTCCAGCCGAATGCGTCGGCAGCAGGAGTAGTGGCGCTCTCGGTGATCAGGTATCCGGTTACGGCCACATTATCAGTTGCTGTAAAGGAAGAAATAGCCACGGTTGTTGAACTTGCTCTCGTGGGTATCTTAAAGGTTGTTACCATAGGAGCCGTGGTATCATTGAACACCATCACCGAACCATTTGAGAATTGCCCAATATTCCCTGCATTATCGTAAGCCACGGCTGTCAACGCATAACTGCTGTTCGGAAGCAACATTGTATTCCAATTGTACGTATAGGGCGCTACGTTACTGACGAACAGTAGCGTGCCGTTTGCATAGAACTCTACCATTGTAACCCCGATATCATCGTGTGCATCTACAGAAATTTTAACCACACCACTCAAGCTACTGCCATTTATCGGGGTAATATTGGTAATCACTGGAGGAGTCACATCATTAACCACGTTCACGGAAACAGTAGAAGAATCAACGTTGCCGACGGCATCATAGGCTTTGGCAATAATTGTGTGTGTGCCCATTGAAACGGCAAGTGTGTTCCAGGAATATTGATACGGCTCTACAGTTTCAGTCGCCTTGAGAATACCATCCAGATAAAACTCTAACTTTGTCACACCAACATTGTCAGATGCGTTGGCTGTGATTGAAACCGTGTTGCTTATTTTTGCATTATTGGCCGGTCCGGTTATCGATACTACCGGAGAAACAGTCTCAAGGATTTTTACAACATTGGAAAATGAACTTTCAAGTCCGCTGGTATTATAGGCAACTACTGCAAAAGAATAATTCCTGTCGGGGTTAAGACCGGAAATAGTGACATCAGTCTGTAAATTTACGTCCTGCTGTATCGGATTGGAAAGATCATCAATGCCATAATAAACTTTGTATCCAGCCAGATCAGATTCGGTATTTGGGTCCCATTGCAGACTAACATCCATTGCAGAAGCTGTTGACATCCACACCAGACTAATCAGGATCTCGATCATCATGTTGATTGTTTTCATTTCATCCTCCACGCAGTTAGACAAAAAAACGGGTTGCGGTAATCATTTCTTGATAGTTCGGAGCCACGGCTGTCTCGTGGAGATCCTTGGGCTTTCCGTCTCATCCTCGCGGATGGTTTAGTATTATCGCTACCTATTAAGTTTTCATTCTACAATTCGTTTATCTGCTATTTGACAAAAAACACTTGTGACTATAATCACCAAGTAGACACATTCCCCCACAATTTCCCCACAACTGAACGGTTTTAGGGAGTTAGAATAAACCGATATACCAAGTTTTACGCACGGATTTGGGTCGGATTTGTCGTTCCTGATTGAGCAAAACCGCAGGCGTAGCAGTGCTACGTCGAGGATTTTGTGATTGAAGGAACGGCAAAGATGGCCTGAAGACGTGATGTAAAACGGTATATTTGTTTGTTCTGACTCCCTAAGGAATAAAGAAATTACATATTTACCGTTTCAGGAATGATTGTTATATCCTACCAGTGTAAAGTCATAAGTAGTTGCAATTGTTGTTCAAGTCCTGATTTTTCGTTGCCGCAAACCGATTCCTGAATGCCAACAGGCACCAATTTCGTAACCGATCGCAGGGTTTGAATTTTTGCCTGACGTCATAAGCAAGTTTTTGCTATGGTACTCCTCAAGAGGAGATACCATGGCAGAGTCGCTATACTTTATACGGGGGCGACAAATCAGTTCGGATGATCTACACGACATCCGCACTATCATCAAAGACCATTGGGCCAGCGGTAGATCCGCCATCTCGCGCCTGCCTGGGGTGGGGTTCAGCTGCCTGGAAAGTAGGCTGCCGCGATACGTTCATCGGTTGGGATGCCCAAACCCGCCAGGCCAATCTGCACAAAGATAGTGAACAACGTTCGCTTCCTCATCCTGCCTTGGGTGCGTGTCGAGCATCTGGCATCCAAGGCGCTTGCCACCAATCTGCGCGTATTGGTCCGCGACTGGCAGCGGTTCTATTCCCAGGAAATAGCCTTGGCTGAAACATTTGTAGACACCGAACGCTACCAAGGTACCTGCTACAAGGCCGCCAACTGGAACCGGATCGGCGAGACCAAGGGGCGGGGCAAATACGACCGGGAGAACCGATACGCAGCAAGTGTCAAAGCGGTTTACCTCTATCCACTCACCAAGTATTTCCGGGAGCATCTCAATGGGTGATCTCCCAGTCATCTCCCGCGAAAGTTTGATGGCGCTGGACAAAGAGCGCCTGGTGAATATCATCATGTTTCAAGCCGAGCAGCTCTTGATCCTCAAAAAGCGCATCAATGAACTGGAAACTCGGCTGAATGCCAACTCATCTAATTCCAGCAAGCCGCCATCGTCGGATAGCCCATTTGCCAAGTCAGCCAGGAAGGTTTCCGGAAAGAAGGGTAAGCCCGGCGCAAAGAAGGGGCATAAAGGCGCCCGTCAACAGCTTCTCGAACCGACAGAAACCAAACCACTGCATCCCGACAAATGTAGTTGCGGCAATAGCAACTTTGTCGAAGCCAAGCCTTATTATACCCATCAGCATATCGAGCTTCCCGAAGTACGCATGAAGATTACCCACTTCGTCCTTTATCGAGGGGATTGCACCTGCTGCGGCAAGACAAACCGCGCACTCATTCCCCCTGAATTTCGTAACGGCTATGGCCCCAGGCTTTCGGCTGTCATCGGCGTCTGAAAGCAGCGCTCTGCTGGCTCTGGGTGTTAGCCAGTTCTACCGTGGCGTTCTTCATGATTCACAGCAAAAGGTCCAAGGCTGCCTTCAAAGAACTCATAAAAGAGTGGGAAGGGATTCTTGTAACAGACGGCTATCGTGTCTACACGGACTGGTCGGGCTTCGCCAGACCTGCCTGGCACA
>JBAYZR010000351.1:0-3858 GCA_041672425.1 Pedobacter sp.
TTACAGGGGAAGGAAATTCAGCCGACCGGGGCGGCCTGGGTGCAGTCATGGGGGCCAAAAACCTCAAGGCCGTGACAGTGGATGGCGACCAAAAGATAGAGATCGCCAACCACCCGTTGTTCGACAAGGCGCGCCAGGACGTGATGCGCCTCTTCAAGGCCTCACCGGTTATCTTCGGTCCACTGGGGATTGCCGAATTCGGCACACCGGTGCTGGTGGATCTGATGGCGCAGCGCCGCATGGCGCCCACCAGTAACTTTCAAAAAACCTTCTTCGAACATTCCGGCAACTATTCCGGACCGGCCATCAAGAAAGCCTGCAAGGCCAAAAAGGATGGCTGTTACGGCTGCCCGATCCAGTGCAGGAAATCGGCCAAGGACGGCGGACATCTGCCGGAGTACGAAACCCTCTCCCACTTCGGGGCGCTCAACAATGTGGACAACCTGCCCGCTATACTGAAGGCAAACCGGATCTGCAACGCCCTCGGCCTGGATACCATAACCGCAGCCGCCACGCTTTCGGCCTGGGGTGAAATCCGCGGCAGTTTTCCAACCGCGGAAGAGATACCCGCACTGTTGAGCAACATGGCTCTGCGTTGTGATAACGGCCAACTGCTGGCGCTTGGCTCGCGGCGTCTGGCTGAACAACTGGGTAGACCGGAACTATCCATGAGCGTCAAATCCCTTGAACTGCCAGGCTACGACCCACGCGGCGCTTACGGCATGGCCCTGGCCTACTGTACCAGCAACCATGGCGGATGCCATCTACAGGCCTATCCGATCACTCATGAAATCCTGCGCAAACCGGTTCCTACCGACCGTTTTTCCTTCTCCGGCAAGGCCCGCATCATAACCATAGCCGAGGATACGAACGCCGCCGTGGACTCCCTCGTGGTCTGCAGGTTTTCCTTCTTCGGCGCCAGTCTGGAGGAGTACGCCGAATTACTTACAGCCACCACCGGCATCAAGTATTCTCCCCAGCGCCTGCAGGAGATCGGCAAGCGCATCTACCTGACCGAGCGCTTCTATAATTGTGCCAACGGCTTCTCCCGCAAGGACGATATCTTGCCGGAACGCTTCTTCAACGAACCTGGCAGCAGCGGCGATGGCATCGAGATCCTTCCCATCAACCAGCAGCGCTTTGAGGAAGAACTGGATAAGTACTATCGCATCCGTGGCCTGAATGCGGATGGCTGCTTTGACGACAAGGGGTTTCTGGACAAGCTGCCATGAAATGGTTCGGCAAAGGCGGCTCACAACCCAAAACTGATCCGTTGCCGGCAAACAACATAAGCGTCGGCAAGCTGGGAGAAGAAATTGCCACAGCCTTTCTGATTGCCCGTGGCTACCGCATTCTGGAACGCAATTTCCGTTGCAAGGGGGGGGAGGTGGACATCATTGCCCGCGACCCTGGTGACAAGAGTTTGCTATTCGTGGAGGTGAAGGCCCGCCGTGACCTGTCTTATGGCGTCCCGCAACTGGCTGTGACCCCATTCAAACAGCGCCAGATATCCAAGGCAGCCCTGACCTGGCTTTCGAAGAACCGGCTGCACGACAAAAATGCACGATTCGACGTGATCGCCATCCTGCTTGATGACAGTGGACATCATAAGGTTGAACACATTCCGAATGCATTTGATGTGGCGTATTGACACCACCTTCAAAAAAAGCTCTGGGGTGAGGACTCCAAGATGCCACAGAGCTTATCTCGGAGTTAGCAACTTGGAAGCTTGACCCAGAGCTTCTCCCCAAAATGCACCGTACAAGACGCTGCAAGACGCTGATTTTGCAGGAAATACTGGAAGTGTCCCTAGTTATTCCCCTTGCAGGAAATACGGGAAGTGTCCCTAGTTATTCCCCCTAGTTATTCCCCTAGTTATTCCTGTTTCCATAATACTCCTGTCAACAATCAAGTAGGTGCGTTCAATTAAAGCACACGAAACAAATCCAACCTGAAAGATTCTATAAATTCAAGGACATTTCCGCTCGTTATATTGACGCCTTAGTTATTTAATAAGCTTGAAACAGCACTGCAATTCTGTTATAAATTTTGGATAAAATAATTACCCTTATACTGTCTTGGCAAATTAACCGCCACCTGAACAAGGAGAGAGACATGTCCACCCAGCAGATGGTCATGTACGATGAAGAATTTCAAGAGATCAATGCAGTTATTGAACGGCTTCTGAAAGAAGCAAACGCTAAGGTCATATTTCTGGTTGACAAGAATGGTCAGCTTATTTCCGGTGTGGGTGATACAGAACGCTTCGATACCACTTCACTGGCTTCGCTTACCGCCGGTAACATTGCTGCCACTGGCGGCCTTGCCAAGCTTATCGGTGAAAAGGAATTTTCCATTCTGTTCCATGAGGGCGAGAAGGACAATCTCCACATTTCAATTGTCGGCGGCAGAGTAATCCTGGTAGTCCTGTTCGACACCCGCTCTTCCCTTGGACTCGTCAGACTCAGGGTAAAGAAATGCTCTGAAGAGCTCTCCTCCATCTTTGGGAAGCTGCTTCAGAAGGCTGAGGACAAAGAAAAGCGGGGTGTCTCCGACTTTCCATTTGCAGAGATAACCGACGATGATATCGACAATCTGTTCAGCTAAACCCCACCGAGGTTATTCAAGATGTCTTTCATCAACTATGCCTCCCGTGAAATAAACTGCAAAATCGTTTACTACGGTCCGGGACTGTGCGGTAAAACCACTAATCTCCAGTACGTCTACCAGAGGACCGCCCCGGGCGCCAAAGGCAAAATGATCAGCCTGGCAACAGAGACCGAGCGGACACTTTTTTTTGATTTCCTTCCACTTGCCCTGGGAGAGATCAGAGGCTTCAAAACACGTTTCCACCTCTACACAGTACCGGGTCAGGTCTTCTATGATGCATCCAGGAAGCTAATCCTCAAAGGGGTTGATGGTGTTGTCTTCGTGGCCGATTCCCAGGAAGAGCGCATGGATGCCAACGTCGAATCTCAAGACAACCTGCGAATCAACCTCAAGGAACAAGGCTACGATCTGGATAAGCTCCCATATGTTGTGCAGTACAACAAGCGCGACTTGCCTAATGTAGTGTCTATTGAAGAATTGCGCAAAGAACTGAATCTCACCAACGTGCCGGAATATGAGGCGTGTGCGACGACCGGTGAAGGCGTTTTTGAAACCCTGAAATCTGTTGCCAAACTGATTCTGATCGATCTGAAAAAGGGGAAATAGCTCCGTCCCTCTATCTGGCAACCAATAATCATTCCTGGTTTGCAGAGTATTTGACTTGATTTTATTATGGGCTTTATGTTATTAAAACCGTTCCTGTTTAGCTCGGGAGAAAGTTCAAACGGAGAGATGGCCGAGTAGGTCGAAGGCGCTCGCCTGCTAAGCGAGTATACTGGGAAACCGGTATCGAGGGTTCGAATCCCTCTCTCTCCGCCACTATTTTATGCGCCGCCGTAAGTTGTTGTAATAGTACGGCGATTCGCAAATGTCAAAGAGCCTTTTTTTGCTGTAACGAGTTTTGTGACGAACTCGAAGCAAAAAAGGGTTTTTTTATGTCTGCTACTACTACCTAGTGGCTGGCAGAAAAAGCCTTTTTTTCAAACCGCGCTCTTATTTTTTTTGACGGAAACTCCGGCATTGGATTAGTTTGCTATAATAAATGACCAGGAATTATCAGCCTACCCGGAAATTTGGCTCAGGACACCAGATTTTGGACAAACCACTCCCAGTGATTGGATCTTCAATGCTACCCTTTGTCGCGGCAGGGCTAGGCAGCCAGTTTATAAGGATCGCGCTTTTTGTAAGGGCCCCGCATATTCGCAGCTATGTTTCTGACGATTGCGCCCAGGCGCTGGATGTTGCGGC
>JBAYZR010000352.1:0-3846 GCA_041672425.1 Pedobacter sp.
CTCAAATCGTAAGAGATTAAGGACACAAAAAAACCGCCTCCCAGTGGCGGTTTTTTTGTGAGCAGAGTGGTTCTGGATAAACTATGCCATCAGGCTATCGGAGGTCTTTGTCTTGGCAACTTTGGCAACTTTGGCAACTTTGGCAGCCTTGGCAGCCTTGGGAGGTATTGGTGTTGTCTGGACTTTGGGTGTGGCTGTATTCTTGGCTGCCCTGACTGCGCGGGCTTTTTCCAGGTTGGCCGCAAGGTTGTTTTTATTGGCGGCCTTGCGACGAGACTCGGAGTAGCTTTTTGCGGTCAGTGATTGGCTGGAGGGGATGTTGAACTGCTTGCGATACTGGCCGGGTTTCAGGTTATGAGCCTGTTTCAGGTGGCGGGTCAAGGTTTTAAAGCCGGTTTTACCGCAAATCAGACAAGAGACATGATCATTCTGGAAGGCTTTTTTAAGTGTCATCGCAGGTGCGCCTGCGATAGCTCCGGCTTCTATGTTGACACCGTTGGTTTCGAGCTTTTTGAGTGTGGCGTAGACCTTGTTGATTTCATGAATCAGATCATCGACTGACATCTCGGCGCCTGCTGCATGGGAAGAAACAATACTCGCTGTCAATTCTACGAGTGTCGCAGTCATAAACCCTCCTTGTTAGTGATAAAAAATTAATATTTTTCTATTAAACACATGAGTTTTCATAAATCAAGTATTTATTTTACCCTGTAATGATATTTTATCAGTATCTCATCATCTATGTAGTAAGTGTGGATTATCATAACTGCTTTTATTACCTTGAATATATGTAAAGCCCATCTGCGTATGAATTTAGCCACTCAAGTTGGAGTGAAGTGTATTTGTCAGTACGATTTTCTTGACAATTATGATAGATTTAGTAAATAAAACCAAATAAACTCAGATGAGATCAATGCAAGGACATCAATATCCAGCAATAATAAAAGGCCGCTTCCGTGAAAAAGAAAAAAATGCTTCTTTCGTCCGAGACGATGGACATCAATTTTGTTCGCAAGGTGGAAGCCCTCTCGGGAACATCCGTCAGACGCTGCTTCCAGTGCGGCAAATGCTCAGCCGGCTGTCCCATGGCCACCTTTATGGAACATCCGCCAAACCGCGTGGTGCGTCTGCTACAGCTAGGTCAATGGCAACGCGTCCTGGCTGGACGTTCCATCTGGTACTGCGCCTCCTGCGAGACCTGCACCACCCGCTGCCCCAACAAGGTCGATCTTTCCTCGATCATGGATGCCCTTCGCAAACTTTCCTGGGATGCTGAAGGCCCCTCCAAGGAGAGCTACGTCCAACTGGCCAACAAGCTCTTCCTGCAGAATATCCGCACATACGGTCGCCAGTACGAAATGCGTCTGGCCGCCGTGTTCAATGTCAAATCCGGCCAGTTCCTGAAAGACCTGATGCTTGGCCCAAAACTGATTACCAAAGGCAAACTGAAGATGTTTCATAGTAAGAACAAAAACATGTCAGAGATCGAGAAGATCTTCGCCCGCATAGAAGAGATGCGCAAAAATGGGGAGGCCCTGTGACCCCTAAAAATCTCATAAACTATGCCTACTATCCCGGCTGTTCGCTGCACGCCTCGGCTAGCGAATATGACCTTTCCACCCGTGAACTGTTCAAGGCGCTTCGCATCGGTCTAACCGAGGTTCCGGACTGGTTCTGCTGCGGCGCCACCCCGGCCCATAACGTCGATGAGCTGCTTTCCCTGTCACTCTGTGCAAAGAATCTGGAACTGGCCGGGAAGGTACAAGGTGATCTGGCAGTAGCCTGCGCTTCCTGTTTTTCGCGACTCAAAACTACCCAACACGTCCTGAGTAATAACGATGTAAAGCGCAAACAGGTCGAAAAAGCCATTGATGCTCCCGTCAAACTGGGCAGCCACGTCAAACACTTGCTGGAGATCCTGGCCAAGGACCTGGGACTGGAACGTTTGGCCGCTTCGGTTAAAAAACCGCTGAAAGGACTGAAGGTTGCCTGTTACTACGGTTGTCTGCTAACCCGTCCACCCGATGTGCCCAATCTGGATTCTGTCGAGGTTCCGACCATTATGGAGGATATCCTCCAGGCAGTCGGCGCCGAAACAGTAACCTGGACCCATCGCATGGAATGCTGTGGCGCCAACTTTACTCTCTCACGCCCCGGCGTAGTCATACAACTCACCAACACCATCCTGGACTCGGCCAAGACTACAGGCGCGGACTGCGTCATGGTCGCCTGCCCACTCTGCCACGGTAATCTGGACATTCGCCAGAAAGAGATTGAAGGGGTCTACAGTACCGAATACGGCCTGCCGATCTTCTATATCACCCAACTGGTCGGCCTGGCCGCGGGCCTCTCCGCAGAGAAGTTGGGACTGGGCGCCCTGATCGTCAATCCCATGCCGCTGTTGAAAGAAAAGGGGTTACTGTAGCATGTCCAGAATAGGTGTATTTGTCTGCCATTGCGGCGAGAACATATCCAGAACGGTTGATGTGGAACGGGTTGTAGACCAGGTTGGCAAAATGCCGGGCGTGGCCTTTGCCACCGACTACAAGTACATGTGCTCTGATCCCGGCCAGGGGCTTCTGAAAAAGACCATCCAGGAACAGCGCCTCTCCCACGTTGTCGTGGCGGCTTGCAGCCCCCGCATGCACGAGAAGACCTTCAGAAAGGCCGTGGAAACGGCTGGACTAAATCCCTTTCTTTGCGAGATTGCCAACATCCGCGAACACTGCTCCTGGGTCCACGAAAACAGGGAAGATGCCACGGCCAAGGCGATCGAGATCGTCGGTATGATGGTGGAGCGGGTCAAGAAGAACCGCGTGCTCCCCACCATCACAGTGCCGGTCACCAAGCGCGCACTGATCATCGGCGGCGGTATCGCTGGCATCCAGGCTGCACTGGACATTGCGGATTGCTGCCATGAGGTAATTCTGGTTGAACGGGAACCCTCCATAGGCGGCCATATGGCACAGCTTTCCGAAACCTTTCCGACCCTGGATTGTTCCCAGTGCATCATGACCCCCAAGATGGTGGATGTCGTCAACCATCCCAGGATCAAACTCTACAGCTACTCCGAGATCGAACTGGTTGAGGGTTATATCGGCAACTTCCAGGTCACCATCAGGAAAAAGGCCCGATCAATCGATGAGGACAAATGTACCGGCTGCGGGATCTGCATGGAGAAATGCCCGGTAAAGAATATTCCAAACAAATTCGACTGCAACCTGGGCATGCGCCCGGCCATCTATGTCCCCTTCCCCCAAGCCGTTCCCAATACCCCGGTCATTGACCGCGAGAACTGCATTAAATTCAAGACAGGCAAATGCGGCCTGTGCCAGAAGGTCTGCGGCCCTGGCGCCGTGGACTACGAACAGAAAGACCAGCTGATCGTTGAACAGATCGGCGCCATCGTGGTGGCCACCGGTTTCGACCTTTACACCATCGATAAAAAACCGAAGGGCGCGGCCATCAAAGGGTACGGCGAATTTGGCCACGGCAAGATCCCGGACGTGATCGACGGCATGACCTTCGAGCGCCTGGCCTCGGCCTCTGGCCCCACTGGCGGCAAGATTCTGCGCCCCTCGGACGGCAGGGAACCAAAACAAATCGTATTCATCCAATGCATCGGCTCCAGGGCACGCGAGAAGGGCATTTCCTACTGCTCCAAGATCTGCTGCATGTATACCGCCAAGCACACCATGCTCTACCACCACAAGGTGCATGACGGCCAGGCTTATGTTTTCTTCATGGACGCCCGCACCCCAGGCAAGAGCTACGATGAATTCTGGCGTCGGTCCATCGAAGAGGAAGAGGCAGTCTACATCCGCGGCATGGTCTCGCGCTTGTACC
>JBAYZR010000353.1:0-3820 GCA_041672425.1 Pedobacter sp.
CGTACGCCTGCTGAGCAGGCGCTTTGAAAACTCGCTTGCCACAATGGTTGAGCTTCTTGATGCCCAGACTGCCCTGAATCAGACACGGGTCAACCTTGTGGACACCGAGGCCAATTACGCCCTGGCCGACGCACGGGTCTATTATACAGCCGGGATATTCCTGAAGGAGATCATGAAATGATATCATACGGTTTTTGCAGCGCTCTGTGCCTGTTGGCAGCACTGTCTGTTGCCGGCTGTTCCGCGAAGAAGCACGAAACGGACAATAAGCAGGGCGTATCGGCAACTGTCGTCAAAGGGACAACAATAGAAACTGTCAAATCCGCCGCCCTTGCAGAGACACTAGAGGTGGTCGGTACGGTTCGGGCCCGAACCAGCGCCGTGGTTTCAACCCGCATTCCCGGTACTGTCAGTGTGCTTCGCGTACGCGAAGGAGACCGGGTCAAGAAGGGACAGCTGCTTCTCCAACTGGATGCGCAGGAGAATCAGGCGACCGCCGCCGTTGCCTTCGCTGGCATAGATGAGGCCAGGCGTGGCCTGGATGAGGCGCTTTCCCGTAAAAAACTGGCTGACTCCACCTTTGAGCGCTATCACAAACTCTTCAACGAGCAGGCTGTCACCCGCCAGGAATTCGATACCAGACAGACCGAGAAAGAACTGGCCACACAGGGCGTTGCCCGGGCCGAGGCTCGCCTGAAACAGGCCCAGGAGGTCTCACGGGCTGCCACGACAATGGCTGACTATACACGCATCGTCGCTCCCATCCCTGGGGTCATCACCAGCAAGCAGGCCGATCTGGGCGCTACCATATTCCCGGCCCAGCCGCTGATGACAATCGAGGACGAGGGGAGTTATCAGCTGGAACTGGCCGTGCCCGAATCACTGGCAACCAGAATCAAACCGGGTACAGCTGTCCTGGTAACGCTGGATGCCCTGAATACTTCTTTCAGCGCAAAGATTGCCGAGATTGTCCCCGCTGCCGATCCTGCCAGCCGCACCTTCCTCGCCAAGATCATGCTGCCCCGAAAAGGTCTCAAGTCCGGAATGTTCGGGCGGGGCGCCCTTAACCTGGGAACAACAGTCAACGGTATGTCAGTGCCGAAGCAAGCGGTCGTTGAACATGGGGCGCTGACCTCGCTTTGGGTACTGGACAAGGGTAATATAGCCCGCATGCGGCTGATCAGGACAGGCAAAACAGTTGGCGACCGGATAGAGATCCTCTCCGGCCTGTCCGATGGCGAACGGGTGGTTGTCAGCGGCGCGGAGAAAGTCACTGAAGGGGTAAAGGTGGAATAGACCATGAACCACCTCGGTTTTGCCGGAAAAATAGCCCGCGCCTTTATCAACTCAAAACTGACTCCCTTGATCGTCGGGGCCTCGCTATTGCTCGGCCTTTTTGCCATAAAAATGACGCCGCGCGAGGAAGAGCCGCAGATTGTTGTGCCGATGGTGGATATCTATCTGCCCTTGTCGGGTTCCACTCCACAAGAGGTGCAGGAGCGTGTAGTCAAGCCCTTCGAAGGGAAGCTGTGGGAGATCAAGGGGGTCGAGTATCTCTACTCCATGAGCCATCCAGGCATGGGCATCATCACCGTCCGCTTCCTGGTTGGCCAGCCGATGGAAGAGTCGCTGGTCAAGCTCTATAACAAGGTCATGAGCAACCGCGACTTGCTCCCTCCAGGCGCAGGCGAGCCGATGGTGGTACCCAAGTCCATTGATGACGTCCCGATCCTGACCCTGACCCTTTGGTCGGAACGCTATGATCACGGTATCCTGCGGAACGTGGCTCGCGAGGTCTGTGACGAATTGAGGAAGAGCGAAAATACCGCCGAAACCGATATAAAGGGTGGACTTTCCCGGCAACTCCGGGTGACCCTGGACGCACCGCGCCTGGCGGGCTACGGCCTATCACCGCTACAGGTGGCAGGCGCACTACAGAAAGGGAATGCATCCCTACCTTCAGGCAGCTTCTCCAGCGGCAACAAGGAAATACTGGTGGAAACCGGTGGATTTCTGGACAACACCGATGCGGTCAAACGACTCGTGGTAGGGGTCTATGGCGGGAAGCCGGTCTACCTGTCAGATGTGGCCCAGGTTGAGGATGGCGTCAAGGAGCCTGATGATTATGTCTTTTTCGGTCTGGGCCCCAGCGCAGCCGAAAAAGGAATCTCCGGCAAAGCCAGTCAGGATTACGCGGCAGTAACCATCTCCGTAGCCAAACGCAAAGGCGCCAACGCCACCTGGGTAACCGAGGACCTGGTCAAAAGGGTGGAGTCGCTCAAAGGGAAAATAATCCCCTCGGACGTGCAAGTAACAATCACCCGCAACTATGGTGAAACCGCCAAAGAGAAGAATAATGAGCTGCTCTTTCACATGTTCCTGGCTGCCATCTCGGTCACAATTCTGATTGCAATTTTTATGGGGTGGCGAGCCGGGGCAGTGGCAGCCATCGCCATTCCGGTTACCCTGGCCCTGACCATACTGATTTTCTATCTGATCGGTTATACCCTTAATCGTATCACCCTGTTCGCCCTGATCTTTTCCATAGGCATTCTAGTGGACGATGCCATTGTGGTGGTGGAGAATATTCATCGCTACTTTACCACAACCATCATGGCGCCGTTGGATGCGGCTATCCAGGCAGTGGACGAGATCGGCAACCCCACGGTGCTGGCTACCTTCGCCGTAATTGCCTCGATCCTGCCGATGGGCTTTGTAGGTGGCCTGATGGGCCCTTATATGCGGCCGATCCCGGTTGGTGCAAGCATGGCCATGCTCTTTTCAATGCTGATCGCCTTCATCGTGACCCCTTATTTTGCCTTCCGCTTCATGAAGAGAGAGTCACACCACGGTTCGTCAGGAGAGGTTGAAGACTCCAAACTCACTGCTTTTTACCGGAAGTGGATGGGGCGCCTGATCCACGACCAGCGGCTGCGTTACGGTTTCCTGGGCGGGGTGGTGTTCCTCCTGCTGCTCTCCTGTTCATTGATCTACTTTAAGGCCGTTACGGTCAAAATGCTCCCCTTCGACAACAAGAACGAGCTACAGGTGATCATTGACGCCCCGAACGGCACGCCACTGGAACAGACCGCCCGTATGACTCGCGAGATGGGCGCTGCGCTGCGTAGCGTTCCGGAAGTGACAGATTTCCAGATGTACATCGGTACCAGCGCCCCTTTCAACTTTAACGGCCTGGTGCGGCACTACTACCTGCGTAAAGGCTCCAACATGGCTGATATCCAGGTCAACCTGCTGCCAAAGGATGAGCGTAAGGATCAATCACATGACATTGCCAAGCGCATCCGTCCGCTGGTAAAGATCATTGCCGACCGCTACGGCGCCAGGGTCAAGGTAGCAGAAATTCCGCCAGGCCCACCGGTATTGGCAACCCTGGTGGCAGAAATCTACGGCCCGGATGACACCTCCCGCGCCGACATTGCCGCCAAGGTCAAGGCGATTCTGTCCAAGACGGTCGGTGTGGTGGATGTGGACTGGTATCGCGAGGATGACCAAGCCAAGCTGACCTTTGCCGTGGACCGGGAAAAGGCCGCCCTCTCCGGCATCGCGGTGGAGGATGTGGCCCGGACCCTGGCCATTGCACTGAATGGGCAGGACGCTGGACTCCTGCACCTGCCCAGGGAGAAAGAGCCGGTAGCCATCAACCTGCGCCTGCCCGCCAGCCAGCGCAGTTCTGTTGCCGGACTCTCCTCAATCTATGTTCCGGGACCACGGGGAAATGTGCCGCTCTCACAGTTGGTGCGGATCAGCACAGGCAACGAGGATAAAAGCCTCTACCGCAAGAATCTTAAGAATGTGATCT
>JBAYZR010000354.1:0-3815 GCA_041672425.1 Pedobacter sp.
GTTTTGTAGCGCCATGTTTTGGTCAAAAAGGACTCGGCATTCAGTATGATTTACCGGTCTCAATAGACATTCTAATACGACGCGGTTTTCTTGAGAGGTATATCCCATGACAAAAAATGAACTCAATGACAAATTAATTAAATTAGATATTAATCCTAATTCTTATAAATTAGATGGTGGTCTTTGGGATGATAGATACATTCTGAATCAAGAGTCTGGGGGTAAATGGTCTGTTTACTATTCTGAAAGAGGTGAAATGATTGGTTATACGATTTTTGATAACGAAAATGATGCTTGCTCTTACGTCCTAAAAAAAATTGAGAACGATCCATCCACTAGGAATCGCAAGTAACCCATAGGGGCAAAGCAAGAGGGCAAAGCAAGAACGCTGTTATCTATTTATCTATTGTGTGAATTAGAAAAATAAATAACGGCGTACCCCCGGACTCCCCCAGAAAAATAAATAACGGCGTCCCCCCGGACTCCCCCCATGTCAGTCAGACAAGCATCGCGAGAGAAATGCAAACTCTTCCAATGAGAGTGTTTCTCCACGGCGCTGGCCATCAATACCGCACACATCAAATAACCGGCTGAGTTCTTCAGGATCAGCCAATTTCGTTGCTTTCAGGCAATTAGCCAGCGTCTTGCGCCGCATGGCAAAGGCCCCTTTCACTATACGCCGGTATGTTTCCTCATTCCCGACCTCCACCCTCGGCGTTTTCAACGGGACAAAGCTTATCACAGCCGAATCCACCTTGGGCCTGGGATGAAAACAGCCTGGAGGTACTATAAACTCGCGGCGCATATCGAACCACAATCCAAGCAGTGCTGTTGTTACACCGTAATCGGAACATCCCGGCGCAGCCACGAGCCGCTCCCCCACTTCCCGCTGTAACATCAACACCATCCTGGAGAATAGTGCTCGATATTCAAGCAGCTTGAAGAGAACAGGTGAGGAGATATTGTACGGCAGGTTGGCAAGCACCTTCCAGCCGGTCGGCGTATCGCCCAACAGATTGACAAGATCTACTGTAAGAACATCTGCATCAACAACAGTCACCTGCGGTTCGTTATGATAGCGCTCCGCAAGGCCGGCAGCCAGGGCATGATCGTACTCGATCAATACCAGCCTGTCGGCTCGCTGTGCCAGATGTTCGGTCAGCGCCCCCCGGCCGGGGCCTATTTCAAGGACAGCATCCTGCGGGTCAATATCGGCGCTTCGGATGATCTTCTCTATGATATTCCGATCAACCAGAAAATTCTGTCCAAGTGATTTGAGGGGACGACGTACCGCACTCATCGGAACCCCTCCCCAACCCGATCCAACTCCCAGGTAGCAACGGCATCAAGGGTTTGCTGAGAAGTCATGCCATGCTCCAGGTAGAAATTCCCCGGCGCCGCCAACATGGCGGCATTATCGCCGCACAGAGCAGGGCTGGGGATATGCAGATCAATTTCAAGCCGTTTTGCCAGTCGCCCCATATGTCGGCGCAAACCACTATTGCAGGCCACACCACCTGCGACAATGAGGCGTTGCACACCTGTCTGCCGTAGAGCCGCTTCGGTTTTTGCCGCCAGCACATCACAGACCGCTTCCTGGAAAGAGGCGCACAGATCGTTTGCCATGCGACCGGGAATGGACACCGGATTTTTTTTAACGTACTGAAATACTGCTGTTTTAAGTCCGCTGAAGCTGAAGTTCAGACTACCATCCCTGATAAGTGGCCGGGGAAATTGCACTGCCTTGCCATCCCCTTCCCATGCCAATTCATCAATTTTGGCCCCACCCGGGTATTCCAACCCGATGATTTTGGCGGACTTGTCAAATGCCTCGCCAGCCGCATCATCCAGGGTTCTGCCAAGGGTCCGATATCGGCCGAATCCCTGTACGTGGTAGATATGGGTATGACCTCCCGAGACAACCAGCGCCAGGAAAGGAAACTCCATTGGCTGTTCCAGGAAAGCCGCCATAAGATGCCCTTCTATGTGATGAACACCGACAAAGGGAATGTTGCGGGCAAAGGCAATAGCCTTGGCGGCGCACAGCCCTACAAGCAGGGCGCCGTTCAAGCCAGGTCCCCGGGTGACAGCGATCCCCTCAATGGCGGAGAGCTCAATGGCGGCGTCACGAAGCGCTTGGGTAATTACAGGTGAGATCATCTCCAGGTGTTTGCGTGATGCGATTTCCGGCACAACACCGCCGTATTCGGCATGAATGGCCACTTGGGAGGAAACAACCGAGGAGAGTATATCTCGTCCGTCACGCACTACTGCCGCCGCAGTTTCATCACAGGATGTTTCGATTGCAAGAACAAGCATTATTTCTCACCATAAAGACACAAAGGACACAAAGAAAACCAGAGAGTGAAGCCCCTCCATATTTTCTCCGTGTCCTCAGTGATAAATTGAGTTATAAACTATTACAGCAAATTTGCGGCAAGTTCGGCCAGTTCTGACCGTTCCCCTTTTGTCAACGTCACGTGGGCCGCTATTTTTTCATTTCTGAATTTCTCCACCAGGAAGGTCAGGCCGTTGCTGGATGAATCCACATATGGATTATCGATCTGATACGGGTCGCCGGTCAGAACAATCTTGGTGCCTTCCCCCACTCGTGTAACGATGGTTTTGATCTCGTGAGGGGTCAGGTTTTGGGCCTCATCCACGATCATATACTGCTTGGGGATGGAGCGGCCGCGGATGTAGGTCAGCGGTTCTATATCCAGAAGTCCCATGGAGATCAGTTCCTTATAGCCCTTGCTGTGACGTTTTTCCGACTCGTGACCGGATATAAGCAACTCCACATTGTCAAAGATCGGCTGCATCCAGGGGGTCAGCTTTTCCTCGATGTCACCGGGAAGAAATCCCAAATCCTTGCCCAGTGGAAAAACCGGCCGGGAAACCAACAGACGGTTGTAGACATTCTCCTCAGCCACCTTGTGCAAACCAGCGGCAATAGCCAGCAGCGTTTTACCGGTACCAGCCTTACCCACCAGGGTCACCAGCCTGATACTATCATCCATCAACACATCCAGGGCAAAGGATTGCTCACGATTGCGGGCAAAAAGACTCCAAATACCCTCTTTGGGGATTTTGCGAACCGGTACGATATGATTGCTGGTAATGTCATAGCGACAAATGGCAGTGTGTGCAGGACTTGCGCTATCAGTAATGGTGATGAATTCATTAGGGGCAATACCTTCGGGCGCCTCCAGCCAGCCCTGACCGTAAAATCGGTCAACATCCTCGGCAGACATTTCAATATTGCGTGTGCCTGAATAAAGATCCTGGATATCCACCTTGTCCGACTCATAGTCCTCAGCGGCCAAGCCAATGGCATCGGCTTTAATACGGAGATTCGTATCCTTTGTGACAAAGATCAGCGGAATTTCAGGCTGCCGCTCCCGCACAGCCAGCGCCACCCCGAGAATACGGTTGTCACCACTGTCAGAGCGAAGGTCAACCGGCAGGTTCTTGAAGAACTTCTCCGAAAACAATTCCACCCGCAGAGTCCCCTTTTCCGGCATTAAGATGCCAACTGCCAGGGAACCCTTTTCGCGCATGGCGTCAAGGATACGTGAAACCTGGCGCGCGTTACGGCCGGTCTCGTTCATGTCTTTCTTGAAACGATCGATTTCCTCGATAACTGTAATCGGGATAATAATGTTATTTTCCTGGAATTTGAATAGCGCCTGGGGGTCATGAAGCAACACATTGGTATCAAGGATGAAGTTTTTCACTGGTAACCTTTCTGTCAACTGGAGAATGGGGGTTCAAAAATACAAAGCGTAAATGATTGAGGCTTTTGCAGAATGTTT
>JBAYZR010000355.1:0-3809 GCA_041672425.1 Pedobacter sp.
TAACTGGTGGATTTCCCCAACGGGTCGGTGACTGATGTCATGTTGCCGTTGGTATCGTAGGTGTAGCTGGTTGTATTGCCATCCGGTTTGGTACTGGTCAACAGGTTACCTTTGCTGTCAAAGGTTTTAGATCTGATGTTGCCCAATGCGTCAGAAGTTGCAGTGGGTACGTTGAGGATCGGGTCAAAGGTGCGGGTCCAACTGCTGCCATCTTTTTCGGTGACGGTACTGGTAGTAGAGTTGTCATAGGTGATGGTTTTGGTTCTACCTTCAGAATCGGTGCTGCTGGTGTTTCTGCCATTGGCATCGTAGTCGTTGATGCTCTGAAAACCTGTAGGATTGGTTTTCCGGGTCAATTTACCATTGGCATCATAGATATAGTTCCAGCTGTTGCCGGATGGGTCGATGACGCTGGTGAGCAGGTTGCCGTTATAAGCAAAGGTGGTGGTTCTGCCTGCCGGGTCTTTGATGCTGCTGATTCTGCCACCGCTTGATGTAACGGTGAGTGTACGACCGGTTGGGTCGGTGACGGTAGCCAGGTCGCTGCCGCTGTAGGTGAGTGTGGATTTATTACCATTTGAATCGGTGATTGCGATTAGCTTGCCGGTGTTGCTGAAGGTTTGGTTAAGTCCGTTTTTAAAGCTGCGGGTATAGCTGTTATCGCTGTTTTTTACGATGGATGTTGTATCATAGCTGGTTGCTTCCGGCAGGTAGCTGCTGCCGGAACGGATGAAATTGCGGATGTCACCACCGCCGAGTTTAAGGGTTATGCTGTCGGTTGCATCAATGAGACGTATATTGTAGCTATGATTCCAGCCTTTGCCCAGCGGGATGTCCAGGCTTTCCAGACTGTTGTAAGAGATATCCAGGGCAAGACTCTCGGGTTTGCTTATAACATTCTGGGAGTGATAGTAGTTGCCGCTTTTAAGGTTGACTTTAGAGTGGGTATCGGTTTCGTTACAACCACAGGGATTGTTGCAATCGTCAAGATCTTTTTCTTGAGGTTTTATGACCGTAATGTTGGTGGACTTACTATCCGTGCACTGACCATCGGCGGTCTGTGCGGACAATGTGACTGAGTAGGAGCCGGGCGCGACAAGATTGCCGCTGGCGTCCTTACCGTCCCATGTTGCGCTTGCCGAAGCGCCGCTACCGGAGAAGGTTCTATCAAGTACTTTTATGGTCCAAGATATCGCCTGTCCAGATGAATCAGAGATTGAGCCGTTGATTCCAACACTGCCTCCAGAAGTGACATCAAGTGTCTGGCTGGAGACG
This sequence comes from Pedobacter sp., assembly GCA_041672425.1. Taxonomy (GTDB): domain Bacteria; phylum Desulfobacterota; class Desulfuromonadia; order Geobacterales; family Pseudopelobacteraceae; genus JACPFJ01. The sequence continues at coordinate 1,276 of JBAYZR010000355.1, forward strand.
GTGAGACTATTGACCTTGAGATCACAAGCGGGCTTCACGACTGTTATGTTAACGATCTTACTGTCAGTACACTGCCCGTCTACAGTCTGAGCGGTTAATGTGGCGGTGTATGTTCCAGCTGCGACAAGATTGCCGCTGGCGTCCTTACCATCCCATGTTGCGCTTGCCAAAGCGCCACTGCCGGTGAAGGTTCTATCAAGTACTTTTATGGTCCAAGATATCGCCTGTCCAGATGAATCAGAGATTGAGCCGTTGATACCAACACTGCCTCCGGAAGTGACATCAAGTGTCTGGCTGGAGACGGTGAGAGAGGTTATAGATAGGTCACAGGAGAAATTTGTTGTAATTGTAGCTGAAAAAAATCCCGAATTATCACCAAAATAATTATCATTAAACCCGAGATATAGTATCCCCGATTGCACTGTAGTAAAATTCGATGATGTGCCAACGAAGAAGGGGGTACCGTCACCAATTTTACCCACAAGAGAGACTTGAATGAGACCAGGCGCCAAAAAGCTACTATCAGTTGGTCTATCCCAACCATTTGCATCAGCGCAGCTAGAGCCAGAATTATGACAAATAATACCAGATGCGGTAATACTTACATCCTTGCCTGCTTGAACTTTGACTCCAGTATTCTGAAACTGAGTATTGGTGCTGCTAACCAGAAAAGTGGATGTTACTGCATAAGCGACGAAATTTGTACCTAACAGTAATACTAGAGCAAAGGCGGATATAAACATTTTAAGATACATAGTCCCTCAATTTTATTGGTAAAATAAGTATCCCCCGGCACAGCCGGGAGTTTTACGATTGCGGTCAGCCCCCTCAAAGGGGGCTGACCGCAATCGGTGAAAGTCAAAACCCCAGAACCGTAATGCGGAGGTGAAGCTATATTGCCGAAAAAGTCAAACTTTGGGAGTTCCCCGGCATAGCCGGGGGTTTACCTACAGGAAATTATTGAGAAGTTACGAACAGACGACCTACACAACTTATCCTTGAGAATCGACGCCACAAACTGAAATCCCTTGCTGTTCACCAACTTGGCAATCTTCAGGAGCTGACTATCATGCATCAACTCCTTCTTGTCATTCAATAAAAAGTGCAGGCAGGGAATATTCTCCTCATCGGTAAACAGGGTATAGGCGATATCAAAACAGGAAATCTCCCTCTGCTTTTTTAATGTGATGTTAAAATCCACACCCTACGGGTGTGGTGATGTTTGTTGGCTATGCCAGTCCCGTATGGGTATGGGTGACAATTGAGATTCGGGCGTCACTGGAGCAAACAGGTTTTAAGTTGCCCAGCAAGGTGCAGTCCATATTTCTCGTTAAGGTGCTGTGCCACCCTGTGGGGGGCTGCTTTTAAAAGCCACGTTCTGTGGGCGTGGATTCTTTACTTCAAAATCTGCTCAACATGAGCCACAAGCAGGTCAACCTTTTCAAGCACCTCTTCCCGCTCCGGAAAACCGCAATCGTCTCCTGCATCATCGTATCTGAAATGAACGGCAAAAATGGTCAAGTCAGGAAGCTCGGAAAAATTGGCGCACTCAGCTCCAAGGCCTTTCAATGTATCCAGCAGCAAACCGATATCGTGGGTAAACCCGTAACTACCACCCAGGGCGGCAATCCAGGCTTTCAGCGCCTTTTCGGCTGTTTGCTGAGCATGAAAGCCAAAAATCTCATACGCAAAAGTATCCACGTCCAACATTCCGCCGAGCGCTTTCAAATCACGGCGGGCAATGGCAAGCATCTGCCGTGCATGATCAAGGTCGGACATACAGATCCCTTCCTTCGCGTAATGCATGGGAAATCACATGATTCAGGGTGTTGCGCCAGCGTTCAACCTCATCAATCGAATAGACCAGGATGTCCTTTGCAACACCAAAACCGGCCAGAGCCCTGTTGATACGGCCAGTCTCATGAAAACGGCTTCGCCCCTCTCCAAACGGAGCATCTTCGATAACCAGCAGATCAACATCCGAGCCTTCGTGTGTATTACCCCGTGCAGACGAACCAAAGAGGATAATCCGCACTGGATTGACTTCCTTGATGATACATTCCGTCATCTGGTTGATAATTGTGTCATTAATTGTAGTCATGGTAACCTCACCGATAGCGCTACGTCCGGAGTACTTCGATAATTATAGTGCTGCACCTCAACTCCGCAAAAAAAATGAACCAATGCAGGTTATATGGTTATAAAGTAGCAAGAAAATGAATTGTGTATAACATAGTCACGATGGGGAGCGGAAGGGATTTGTATGGTGGGATTAAAGCGGGACATTTTCCCATTTATTCAAAGTGCCGCCACTCATAACTCACCTTCAACGACTTATTCAACACCGACCCCCATTGCAGCAACCCTTCATTCTGTAGCCTCCCGACAATGATCCCCGGCGCAATCTCCAGCTTCTCGGCAAGATCCCTGATTGCCGCTTCCGTTTTCGGCATGCCAGCCAACACTTTGGCGGCCTGCGGCGGAATCAGCCAGTCCCTGGCAAATTCGTTCGCCTCGTTTTCATGATCATTACC
>JBAYZR010000356.1:0-3786 GCA_041672425.1 Pedobacter sp.
CTGAACATCTTTGTCTTCGCCATGCTGGCGCTGATCCTGGCCGAGAATCTGCCGCTGCTGTACCTGGGGTGGGAGGGGGTCGGTTTCTGCTCCTACGCCCTGATCGGCTTCTGGTATACGGAGGAGAAAAATGCCACTGCCGGTCGCAAGGCCTTTATCGTCACCCGCATCGGCGACACTGCCTTCGGCATTGCCATGGTCTGGATGTACCAGCTCCTGGGCACGGTTTCCATCACGGAACTGAACGGAATGGGCTTACTCGTGCCGACCGGGACAATCACCGCCATGGGGATACTTCTGCTGATCGGCGCGACCGGAAAATCGGCTCAGCTGCCGCTGTCGGTCTGGCTGCCGGACGCCATGGCCGGCCCCACGCCGGTTTCGGCACAGATCCATGCCGCCACCATGGTCACGGCCGGGGTCTATCTGCTGGCCCGCATGTTTCCGCTGATCGGCTCGTCGCCCGTTACCCTGGCCGCCATAGCCGTCATCGGCGGAGTGACCGCCTTCTACGCTGCCACCTGCGCCTGCGCCCAGCGCGACCTGAAGCGCATTCTGGCCTACTCCACCATCAGCCAGATCGGCTACATGGTGCTTGCTGTCGGCGCCGGGGCGCTGACCGCCTCCACCTTCCATCTGTTGACCCACGCCTTCTTCAAGGCGCTATTGTTCCTGGGCGCTGGGTGCGTGATCACCGCCCTGCATCACCAGCAGGACATCTACCGCATGGGTGGATTAAAGTCCAGGCTGTCGGCAATCTACTGGCCTTTTCTTGGGGGGGCGCTCTGTCTGGCCGGGTTTCCGCTGACTGGCGGTTTTTTCAGCAAGGACGCCATTCTGGCTGCGGTAATAGAGCATGGCGGGCCGATCTACACCGGCCTGTTCGCCCTGGGACTGCTCACGGCGCTCTTGACCGCCTTCTACACCTTCAGGATGCTGTTTGTGGTGTTTCACGGAGCTTCGACTCCGCTCAGCCACCGGCCGGTGAGCGGAGTCGAACCGATCATGAACATCACCCTTATTCCACTGGCCATCCTCGGCCTGTTTGGTGGTGTCCTCAATCTACCGGAAAATCTCGGTTTGCACGGTTTCCTGTCCGGTTTCCTTGGCTCAATTCCGGGTTTTAATGGAGCAACTCATGTCTCCTCCGGCGACGAGATTGCCCTTCAGATCATGGCCGCAACGGTCTGCCTCATCGGCCTGGGATTGGCCTGGTCGCGCTACACCGGCGCCCGCCGGGCCATTTCGCTGGATGTTGAGGAGACCGGCTCGCCTCGCTCCGATTTTTTCCTCAATGGATGGTATCTGGACAGCCTTTACCGCCTGCTACTGATCCGCCCCTTTGTCTGGCTTTCCCGTTTTCTCTGGAAAGGGATCGACGAGGCCGGTATCGATGGAACCCTGGATGGTCTGGCCAACTTCACGGCCCGTCTGGGTAAGCTGCCTGCCGGATGTAGCAGCGGCAGGGTTGCAACAACGCTGTTCGGGCTGGCGGGCGGGGTGTGTGTTGTACTGATGTACGTGGTCTGGGTGATAACATCATGACCGGACTCCCACTTCTGAGCATCCTGATCATTCTCCCTCTGGCTGGCTGCCTGCTGCTACTGCCGGTCTGGAAACATCCGCTCATCGCCCGCCCTCTCGCACTGGGAATTACTGCCCTCGAACTGGCCCTGACGCTCTGGCTGTATGGCTCATGGCAGGCTCTATCACTGTTTTCCACAAAACTGCCCGGCTTCCTGCTGCTGGAGGATGCCCCCTGGATTCCTGCCTTTGGTATCCGCTATACCCTGGGGTTGGATGGCATTTCGCTGCTTATGGTCATGCTGACCGCCTTTACCTTTTGCGTGGCGCTACTGGTGTCGTGGCGCGCAATCAAGGAAAAAACCGCTCTGTTTCTCTGTCTGACGCTGGTGATGGAAGCTGGTATAATGGGGGTCTTTCTGGCCCTGGATCTGGCGCTGTTCTACATGTTCTGGGAGGTAATGCTGATCCCGATGTTCTTCCTCATCGGCATCTGGGGGCATGGCCGCAGGCTCTACTCGACTATCAAGTTCTTTCTCTTTACCATGTTCGGTTCGCTGCTGATGCTGCTGGCGATCATCGCCCTGCACCTCATCCACGCGCAGCAGAGCGGTGTTACCACATTCGGGCTGGATCAACTGCTGAAGACCCAACTTCCGGCAGATACGCAGCTCTGGCTTTAAGCTGCCTTTTTCCTGGCCTTTGCCATCAAATTTCCGCTCTTCCCGCTGCATACCTGGTTGCCGGATGCCCATACCGATGCTCCCACCGCAGGTAGCGTGATATTGGCAGGGCTGTTGCTCAAGACCGGCAGCTACGGCCTGATCCGCTTCGGTTATCCGCTCTTTCCCCAAGCTGCCCAGACGCTGACGCCGCTGTTCTTCGGGCTGGCGCTGGTCGGCATTCTCTATGCCTCGCTGATCGCCTTTGCCCAGGAGGATATGAAGCGGCTGATCGCCTACTCCAGCATCGGCCACATGGGATTTGTGGCCATCGGCATCGCGGCCTGGCAGCCGGTGGCGCTGTCAGGCTCGATCATCCAGATGGCGAACCATGGGGTCACTACCGGTGCGCTGTTCTGCTTGGTGGGGATGCTGGACGAACGGGCTCACACCCGTGAAATCAAGGCCTTTGGCGGGCTGTGGGGCAAGATGCCGGTTTGGTCCTTCTTCTTTCTGCTCTTTTCAATAACCTCAATGGGGCTGCCTGGGTTGAACAGCTTTGTTGGGGAATTCCTTATCCTGGCCGGTACCATGAAAAAGTCGCCGTTGGTGGCAGGGCTGGCCTTTATCGGCATCGTTCTTACCCTGATCTACATGGTGCGGCTGGTGCAGGAGGTGGTTTTCCAAAAGGAACGCCAACCGCTGGCGCTCTCCGATCTTGATCTTCGTGAAATATGTCTCCTGACCACGCTGGCGCTGCTGAACATTTGGATGGGCGTTCACCCCGCCCCGTTACTAAATCTGATTCATACACCGGTGCGGTTGCTGATGGGGGTGGCGCCATGACATCCGCCGACATGATGGCATTAATGCCGCTGATCATCCTGGCAGGCGGCAGTGTATTGGCGCTGCTGGCCGGGGTTTTCAAACCGGGTGGATATCTGTACTCGTTAGCCATATTTCTCGTATCCTGCGCGATGCTCTGGAGTGCTGCCCTGCCGTACGAAGCGGTTATGCCAGGTCTTGCCATTGCCCCCTTTTCCCGTTTTTTCTCGGCCTTCCTTTATGGAACCGGCATTGTGGCCCTGATGCTGGCCACGGGATATAATCGCCGCCGGGGAATTATCGGCGAGGAATACCCGGCCACACTGCTCTTCGCACTGACCGGGATGGGGGTAGCCTGCGCTGCCACGGACCTGCTGATACTGTTCCTGGGTCTGGAGGCATTCACCTTTGCCTTCTATATCCTCGTGGCTATAGAGCGCGATTCCAGCCGGGGGGGCGAGGCCGGACTGAAGTATCTGCTCAACGGTACCCTGTCGGCGGCGATCATGTCCATGGGAATTGCGCTGGTCTACTGTAGCCGTGGGACGCTCAAACTGGCTGAACTGACTTCCCCGGCAAGTACACCAGAGCCGCTATTTCTGACCGGAGGCTGTCTGATCCTGCTGGGAATGGCCTTCAAGCTCTCATTGGCGCCGACCCACCTCTGGACACCTGATGTCTACCAGGGAGCTCCCGCGCCGGTCACGGCGCTGCTCTCTACCGCCTCCAAGGCCGCTTCGCTGGTGGCGCTGCTGCTCATTATTCCGACATTGGC
>JBAYZR010000357.1:0-3784 GCA_041672425.1 Pedobacter sp.
CGGGCAGGGGGCCAGCCTGTTTGCCCTGCTGCTGGCCCTGGTGCGGGTTCTGGTGTTCCGCTATACCGGTCAGGAGGATCTGGTGATCGGCTCGCCGGTGGCCGGTCGCACCCATCCCGACCTGGAATCGCAGATAGGGTTCTTTCTGAATACCCTGGCGCTGCGGGATCAGGTGCGGGGCGGTGACCGTTTCAGCGAGCTGCTGGCGCGGGTCATGGCCACAAATACCGCCGCATTTGATCATCAGGGCTATCCATTCGACCGGCTGGTGGATGATCTGGAGCTTCCCCGTGATGTGAGCCGCTCGCCGGTCTTCGACCTGATGGTGGTGCTGCAGAATGCCGGACAGGTGCCGTTGACCCTTGAGGGGGCCGCCGTTCGTGAGTTTGACCATCTGGAGGGGATCAGCAAGTTCGATCTGGATTTCGTATTCCAGGAGATGGGAGAAGAGATCGAGGTCTTGCTGGAGTATAACCTCGACCTGTTCCTGCCCGGGAGAATAGAGCTGATGGCGCGGCACTTCACTGCTCTGGCCGAAGGGGTGGCCGCCAATCCGGACCGCCTGATCAGGGAACTGCCGCTATTGTCTCCGCCGGAGCTGGCCTGGATCCATGGGGATTTCAACGCCACGGCGGCCGACTGGCCGAAGGACGCCACCCTGATCTCGCTGTTTGAACAGCAGGCGGCCCGGACACCCGGGCGGATCGCGGTCACTTTTCAGAGCGAAAGCATCAGTTACGCCGGTCTCAATGGCGAAGCCGAACGAATCGCCGCTCTGATCAGGGGGCGGGGGATCAAGCCAGGGGAAATTGTTGCCCTGATTTCTGAACCCTCGTTGTTGATGCCGGCCCGGTTGCTGGGTATCCTCAAGGCCAATTGCGCCTATCTGCCCATCGATCCCGACTATCCGGAGGAGCGGATCCGCTTCATGCTGGATGATTCCGGGGCACAGCTGATTCTGGCCCAGGATAGCGCCGTGCGGCGCCTGTCCGGCATCGGTCTGCGGGGACTCGATACCCAGCATACCGCAACTGTTACCTGCACTCCTGTCCGCTCCCAGATCCGGCGGCTGGACGATCTGCCGTTTGTGGATCGTTCCCTGGTAGATCACAGCAGCTACCACCGTTTCATAGGCCAGTCCATGGTCAAGCATGCCGTGGCGATCCAGGCCACCCGCGGCTGCCCCTATTATTGCGCCTACTGCCATCAGATCTGGCCCCGCAGCCATGTTTTCCGTTCGTCGGAGAATATTTTCGCCGAAGTTCAGGCGCTCCATGAACTGGGGGTACGGCGTTTCGTCTTTATTGACGATATCTTCAATCTAAACCGGGACAACAGCACGCGTTTCTTCGAACTGGTGATTGAGCATGGCCTGAAGATTCAGATCCATTTTCCCAACGGACTGCGCGGTGACTTGCTGACCCCCGGCTATATCGATCTGATGGTGCGCGCCGGTACGGTCAGTTTTGCCCTGGCCCTTGAAACCGCATCGCTGCGCATGCAGAAGCTGATTGGCAAGAACCTCGATCTGGACAAGCTGCGGGTGGCGCTCGACTACATCTCCACCCGCCATCCGCAAATCCTTCTGGAGCTGTTCACCATGCACGGCTTTCCGACCGAGACCGAGGAGGAGGCACTGCTGACCCTGGAGTTCATCAAGTCAGTTAAGTGGCTGCATTTTCCCTACATCCACATCCTGAAGATCTTTCCCGGTTCCGACATGGAACAGTTGGCCCTGGACAGCGGCGTCAGCCCCGAGGCGATCCGCCGTTCCCACTCACTGGCCTTTCACCAGCTGCCGGAAACGCTCCCCTTTGATCCGGCTTTTACCAAACAGTACCAGGCCGATTTTTTCAACGGCTACTTCATGAAACGGGAGAGGCTGCTGGCGGTGCTGCCGCTACAGATGCGGGTGCTGACCGAGGACGAGCTGGTGCAGAAGTACAACAGTTATCTGCCGCTGGAAATCACCGGTTTCGGCCAGTTGTTGGAGTTCTTCGGCATTGCCCGCGACGAGCTGGGTGATTGCTGTTTTCTTGAGGAGAGCGAGGTTGCTGCGCCAGGATTATCGGAGCGGTTCCAAGACTCATCACTGGCGCCCCCTCCCGGACCGGACGCGCTGAGAGTATTGCTGCTGGATGTTTCCCAGTTTTACAGCAGCGATGCCAGCCTGTTTTATGATGTGGTGGAGCCCCCCTTGGGGCTGATGTCGTTGATGACCACCCTCAAACGGAAATTCGGAACGCGGATAAACGGCAAGATCGCCAAATCGCGCATCGACTTCGACAGCCACGATGAACTGCGGCAGCTGGTAGAGTCCTTTAAGCCGGATCTGATCGGCATCCGTACCCTGTCGCTCTATCAGGAGTTTTTTCATGAAACCGCCGCCCTGCTGCGCCAATGGGGAATCACCGCGCCAATCATCACCGGCGGGCCCTATGCCACCAGCAGCATCGGCCAGGTTCTGAAGGATCGTAACATTGATCTGGTGGTGGTCGGTGAAGGGGAAGTGACCCTTGCGGAACTGACATCCCGGATGCTGGAAAACGGGCGCAGGATGCCGGATGAGCCGGTGTTGCGACAGATTGATGGTGTCGCCTTTATTGCGGAAGAGGAAAGAGATAATGCCTACGCAGGAACCCGGGATATACTGCTGCTGGAGCATATCCCGGGTTCCATCCCCACCGGCGGGAAAGGAGACGTTTTGTCACCGGCTCCCGCCGATGCCGCCTACATAATCTACACCTCCGGCTCCACCGGCAAACCGAAAGGGGTGGTTGTGGAACATCGCAACGTGGTGCGGTTATTGTTCAACGACCGGCTGCCGTTCGATTTTTCCGAACAGGATGTCTGGATTCAATCCCACTCCTTCTGTTTTGACTTCTCAGTATGGGAAATGTATGGAGCGCTTCTGCGGGGAGGGCGGCTGGTGATCCCGCTCCGTGAGGATGTCCGCGATATTGCCAGTTATGCGCGGATAGTCCGGGATGAGGGGGTGACGGTGCTCAACCAGACCCCGTCCGCCTTCTACGCGTTCATTGAACAGACTTTGCAGCATGACAATATCCGGGACATACGGCTGCGCTATGTGATCTTCGGCGGCGACCGTCTTGATCCATCTTATCTTCGTCCATGGCACGAACGCTTCCCGTCGGTGTCCCTGATCAACATGTATGGAATCACCGAGACGACGGTGCATGTCACCTGCCACCGACTGACTCCCGATGAGCTGTCAGGCGGGGGGAGGAGTCCCATCGGTCGACCGCTGCCGGAAACCACGCTCTATGTCTGCGATCCCGCCATGAATCTGATGCCGGTGGGGGTTCCGGGTGAGCTGTACGTCGGCGGAAGCGGCGTTAGCCGGGGGTATCTGAATCGCCCGGAGCTGACCTCCGAACGTTTTATCGCCAATCCGTTCCATCCCGGTGAGCGGCTCTATAAAACCGGTGACCTGGGGCGCTGGAGCTGGACCGGAGGGGTGGAATACCTGGGGCGTAACGACCACCAGGTGCAGATCCGGGGTTTCCGGGTGGAGTTGGGGGAAATTGAAAGCCGCCTGCTGGAGCATCCGGCAATCAAGGAGTGCGTGGCGCTGGCTTTTGAGGGGGAACCCACGGCTCTGGCTGCCTGGATCGTCCTTGTGGAGGAAGTTACCGTCTCCGCTCTGCGGGAACATCTGGCGGAAAACCTGGCCGATTACATGATCCCTTCATGGTTTACCCGGCTGGAAAAACTGCCACTGACCGCCAACGGCAAGCTTGATCGCAAGGCACTTCCCGATCCC
>JBAYZR010000358.1:0-3773 GCA_041672425.1 Pedobacter sp.
GTCTCAGCCAACCCGAACAGTTCCTGAAGCTTTACCGCCAGCACCGGCAGATCCCCCTCACAATAATTCAGCTTGATCCGGGAGCCGCTGGGCACGACCAGATGTGTTGGCGCCAGTTCGTCCAGCCCCTGCCGCTGGCGATAATCCAAAAGGACAAGCAGGGCAGTGACAATCGAAACAGCTGCCAATTGCCTGGCGTTGCGGACACCCACTATGGCAGGGGCCAGCCAAATATTCATTGTGTCCAGCAGGGTTGCATCAGAGAGGTCCGGCCAGCCTTCAGCTGGAAAGGCTCGCTGCAACAACATTACTCGCGCCTGAAATTGAAGAAACAGTTCATCACAGGAGAGCAGAGCCAGGGCTGAAGCGCGAACAGCCTCAATAACAACCGGCAGCAACAGATCCGGACCCGGCATAAATGTTGTTGAAGAGAGCCGTATGGCGCCAAGGCACTCATCCCTGACTGCCACCACCCTTCTCTCGCGGCTGTCCCATTCAATACTCTCCCTGTGTGAGATCCGCTGCCCCAATTCTGAACGCAACAGATCTTCAGACAGCGACGCTGCCAGATGGATGAGCCCCTCGCCCTGATCGCCACCGTTGACCGAGAGCGCCACCAGCAGCGGGCTGCCGCTGACCGAACCCCGGCTGGCCAGACGCGCGCCACGGCCATTGGCCAGGAGATAACGCAGACCTTCCTCTTCACGCTGCCGGGCAACCCGGTCCGGATAAGCCGCCAACAGGAGACGGCTGACACTGTTGGCGTCAACATGGTCTGAAGTTGTTTTGAAAGAACCTTTCAATGTACGTTGTAACTGACGCGAGATACGCTCAACCGATTTTAAGGCAGCCGCATCAGCAATCTCGCTCGTACGCCCGGTTAAGCGCCACTCCCTCAGCAGCTCCAACCGGTCGCAGATGTCGAAACCATGCCTATCACCATAACTGCCCGGAGCGCCACGCCGGAGAATATCCCGTTCGGAGAGCAGTGCCGCAAGATCGCATCCCAAACCAAGACAGCCTATTTCCTCTGATCGCAGCAGTAATCTGGCCAAGCGCGGATGCAGCGGCAGGCGGGCCATGGCGCCACCCATTGGCGTAACCATTCCAGCCTTGTCCAGTGCAGCCAGGTTCTCCAACAGCCGACGCGCCACCAGCAGGGACGCCTCCGGTGGAGGATCCAGCCAGGAGAGTTCGTATGGATCACTGACACCCCAGGCAGCCAGCTCCAGCGCCAATGCGGAGAGATCGGTGATCAGAATCTCCGGTGGGGTATGTGGCGTCATGGCGCCATGGGTATGTCGGCTGAACAGACGATAGCATGTTCCCGCTGCAATGCGTCCTGCCCTACCCTTGCGCTGTTCCGCAGAGTTTTTTGATTCGCGCACCGTCACCAGGCGGTTCAGACCGCTGGCCTGATCATGCCGCACACGACGCGACAGGCCACAATCGATCACGACCTGTACCCCTTCGATGGTAAGACTTGTCTCGGCGATACTGGTAGCCAGCACCACCTTGCGCTGCCTGCCCGGCAGGATGGCAGCCTGCTGTTGGTCAAAGGGGAGATCACCGTAAAGCGGGTGAACGGAGATGGCGCGCTCAATCAATCCTGCCTCAATCAAACGGGCGGCACAGGAACGGATCTCTCCGGCGCCGGGCAGAAATGCCAGGATATCACCCTCCCTGGCCGCCAGCGCCTGGAGTATGGCTGCTACCATGCGGGTCGGGAGCGGAACGTGCGAATGCTCCTCCAGATATATCTCCTCTACCGGGTACAAGCGCCCGGCGGAACTGAGCACCGGGGCGCCCCCCATCAGTCGGGCCAGCGGTTCGCACTCCAGGGTGGCTGACATGACCAGAAGCTTCAAGTCCGCACGCACCTGCTGTTGCACATCCAGGCAGAGCGCCAAGCCAAGATCGGCATGGATACTCCGTTCATGGAACTCATCAAAGATCACCATTGCGACACCTTCCAATAGCGGATCGCTCTGGATGCGGCGGGTCAGTATCCCTTCGGTCACGACCTCAATGCGTGTGGTTGTGGAGACACGACTGTCAAAACGGATCGAGTAGCCAACGGTCTGCCCGACCTCCTCGCCCAGGCTGGCCGCCATCCAGCAGGCTGCGGAAACAGCAGCCAGGCGACGCGGCTCCAGCATGATGATGCGTCCTGCGTGAGTAGAAATGATATCCAGCAGAGCCAGAGGGACACGTGTGGTCTTGCCGGCGCCGGGCGAGGCGTGGAGTATGGTGTTGGGATTGGCGCGTATGGTCCGAAGGAGTTCGGGCAGGATATGTTCTATTGGGAGAGTTTGCATTTGAATCAGGCTTTCAGGGCTTTTTCGGCTAGCTGCTGTGCATGAAACCAAAAATTTCCTACGCAAAAATATTCGCATCCAACATTCCGCCAAGCGCCTTCAAATCACGATGGGCGATGGCAAGCATCTTCAGACCATAGGCCTTTTCATGTTCAAATGATATCGTGATGTCATTGTATGATTGGTTCCAGTTCCTGAACATGCAGGCGACTGTATCTATAGCTTTGTATTCTGACTCGTTCTTCATTCGGAATATCGCCAGAAAAGTCATTGGGAACTCTTGTGCCAACTTGGAAGTCTGACTCCAGAGCTTGCACAAGCTGGCGCCCAATGCCAGGGTGCGAAGCTGGCTGGCTGAAGTAATGATGTTGATAGTTGCCGAAGAGACCTCTTTCTCCGGTTGCGGAATGAGTTTCCAGAACGGTTCGTTGTGCAGACGGGAGAAGGGAAAGGCGATGCTGCTGGTTTGCCCCAGCGGGATAAAAAGCATATATAACGCTGCTTGTCAGGCATCTTGAGGGACTGCCTGTTATGTTGCTAATTGTGGCAATAGAAAAATATCCAGCAGCCCTCAAGATGCCTGCTGGAATTTTACCAGCTTCTGGCAAACAGGAAAGGCGACCGATTGGCCGCCTTTTGACTAGTATGCTGTCCCCGGAATTCCCGGAATTCCGAAAAAAACTCAAGCGGCTTTTTTCAAAATCTTCTGGCAATAGCTGTTCAGGCTTTCCCCCTCGTTCAAGGCACGAATGGCCAGTGCCTGGTGCAGTTCCCTGTCCACGCGCAGAACGAAGCGACCCGAATAATTCTTGTTGGCCGTTGCCGGCGGAAGCGGTTTCTTGTTTGCCTGATACAGTTCAATCGCTTCTTCGACCACCCCGCATAATTCCCGATAAACTACAGCCTCATCATCACCATGCACACCGCCGCAGATCAGTCCGGGGCAGGCGCCCACGTAGCAGTTGTCTTCCTCAGACCATTGCACAATCTTGAGATAGTTGTCGCCCGGTTTCATTTCTCATTCTCCTTGATTGCTTCCCTCACCGCCCGCTCCTGATAGGGTTTGGCATCATCGCCTGGCTTGCCCGATATAGTGACCGGCATAATACCATTCGGGTGCATGAAGTTGCGGTGGCTTCCTTTTCCACCCCTGTCAACAAATCCCGCTGCCTTTAACTCGGCAATCAGTTCCCGGATCTTTCTGGGCATGGGTGATGATACTATTGTGATATCATCAAGTCAATATCTTGATTGGCGGGTGAAACAGGAAAGGCGGCGAATTGGCCGCCTTTTGATTGAAATACGGGAAGTGTCCCTAATTTCCCTTCGGGAAGTGTCCCTAATTTCCCTTCGGGAAGTGTCCCTAATTTCCCTTATGCCCTCATCAAATGCCCAGTATACATCTTGAGGGACGCACTTCAATAAAATAGCCATAAAGTCAGTACAGATTTTTCG
>JBAYZR010000359.1:0-3759 GCA_041672425.1 Pedobacter sp.
CAAACGTCGCACAAAAAATTCGGCAACTCACCCGAAATATCAGATTGGTCTTTGATTACTTGAGAATGACTAAAAACTCATGTGCGCGGGAACCATCCTGATTTAATGGAGAACAAATTTACCCTGCTATGACGTGGCGCAGTCATCATTGCGGCGCTTCCGTTTCAGTGACGGTACCGAGATGAGTCTGGAACAGATTTTAGCCCTTAAAGACAATGGATTGGCCGGATATCAAAATGGCAGCAATTTGATCGGCAGCAATAGCGATGACACTATATATGGCGACTACTATAGCAGCAATCAGCTACGAGGGCGTGACAACAACGATTATATATCCGGCGCCAACAGTAATGACGTTATTGCTGGGGATAACGGAGATGACACAGTTAATGGCAATGCCGGAAACGACGTTCTTGTCGGCGGTGCTGGCAATGATCAGCTTTCCGGCGGACAGGGGAGCGACACCTATCTGTTCAACAGAGGGGACGGCAACGATCGGGTCGAAACCTACTGGGGCGGCAACGGAAACGACAAGGATACACTCTCATTCGGTACCGGAATAGGATCACAGGATATTTCGGCCTACATCAACGAGAACGGCGAACTGGTTCTGCTGGTTGACGGCGGAAACGGAGGAAGTATCACCAGCCCGTGGTTTGACTCCACGAGGCAGGAAAATCAATATCTGCCGCTGAACAGGATACAATTTGTTACTGCTGACGGGGATACGCAGATATTTGACTTTACCGGTCTTATGCGGGCGAATGCCGGTGCTTTGGCGAACTCAGACAAAAGCAGACCGGTTTCTTTGTTTCATAATGCCGGTATGTTTGATATCACCGCAGCCACACTCCCGGTCGACGGCGACTCTGCCGTAGCCTATGCTCAGAACAGCGATCCTTTCACCAGCCCTACATACGCACATCTCAATTCCGGCGCCGATGGAAACGACATCGTGCAGGGCACACCCTGGAAAGACAACCTGAACGGTGGCGCTGGCAATGACCTTCTCTACGGTTACAACGGTGACGACTATCTTGATGGAGGCGCGGACAACGACCGGATCGATGCCGGGGCAGGCAACGACGTCATATATGGCGGAACAGGTGACGATCTCATCTGGGCCGGTGACGGGGACGACTGGATCTACGCCGGACCGGGCAATGACGTGGTCTACGGCAGCCTGGGAAGCGACACCTTTGTTTTCAATCCGGGAGATGGCATACTCACCATTGAGGATGACTATCAGGAGCAGACCCCCGGTGGCTACGGTGATGGATACGGTGGTGAAGTGCCCATGTTCGCGAGTGTTGCGGGCTACGGCGACGGATACGGTGATGGATATGGTGATGGATATGGCGGTTCCGTTACTGTCACCAATGTTCTTCGGTTCGGTTCCGGCATAGCTTTCTCCGATCTCAAGTTTTCGGAGAAGAATGGCTACTTGATCATCGATATCCCCGCAACCGGAGACCAGCTGAGACTGGCTGGCTATAACCCGGATCGTGCCACCATGGCCAATACCGTGGATAGCTATATTTTCGCTGACGGAAGTGTGGCCTCCCCTGAAGATATTCTGGCCGCCGGACTTTCGTCGACAGGGACGGATGGAGACGATCAGTTCTACGGTACTGTGTCTAACGACATCGTGGAAACCGGATCAGGAGATGACTACATTGTCGGCGGACAAGGCACTGACCGGCTTATGGGAGGCAGCGGAAACGATACATATGGGTTCAATTTGGGTGACGGAGTAGACACTGTCATAGACATCAGTGACCCAGGCATGGAGAACCGTGTGTACTTCGGTTACGGCATCTCCCCGGATTCCATTCGGACGGAGGTCGAAAACGGTGTACTGGTGCTGCGAGTTGGAGATGCTGGCGACGCTATCCTATTCGAGGGATTTGATCCCAATATTCCAGGCATGCCACAGCCGGTGGGAAGTTTCAATTTTCAGGACGGATCAAGTATAAGCTTTACAGATCTGCTTACCCGTGACTTTGAAATAGTCGGCACGCCGGAAAAGGATACTCTGGCGGGCACTTCAGGCAACGACAGGATTCGTGGATTGGTTGGCAACGATCTGCTGATGGGCAGAGCAGGGAATGACACTTATCTGTTTGCAGCCAACGACGGAGTGGATACCATTGACGACCTCTCTTCTCCGGGTGCGGAGAATCTGGTGGTGCTACCTGATGGTTCTAATCCTGAAAACATCATTCTTTCACACGACCCGGTTTCCGGCACACTGATTATAAAAGAAACAAGAACCGGCAATGAACTGCGCCTGACGAATTTCGACCGGCTGGATCCCTTTGGCAAGCGGGCTGTGGAGTTTTTTCAGTTTGGAACGGGCGGACCAATCATCTCATATAACGACCTGATCGACTGGAACGGGTTCACCATCGAAGGAACGGATGGCGGGGACGTATTGCTGGGAACTGCCACCTTTGATAATATTGGTGGCGGTAACGGCGATGATACGCTACAGGGCGGAACCGGTGGTGACTACCTGTTTGGCGGTAGTGGCGACGACGCCTATGTCTTTAACAAGGGAGATGGACAGGTTGTTATTGAAGACGTTCAGGAGCCTGGAAGTGGCAATCTGCTTAAATTCGGTCCGGGAATCACCCCGGAGGATCTGCGTCGCCATCTGCGCTTCGAGTATGACCCTGATGCTGGGCCTGAGAATGGTTCATTGTTAATAGCATTCGAAAACGGCGATACTGTCTGTCTGAAGGGCTTCAACCCCGATGATGTGGACAACAGCCCCCGTTCCGTGGATTCCTTCCAATTCGAGGACGGCGCCACAATGTCTTTTGCTGAAGTGGCTCGATATATCTTTGTTGTTGAAGGCGATGGTCTCGACAATACCCTTTCCGGCACCAACCTGAGTGACCGGCTCTATGGCTATGATGGGAACGACAGCCTGAACAGTGGTAGTGGAGATGATGTGCTCACCGGCGGCACAGGGAATGATGTTCTGACTGGTGGGGCTGGTGGAGATAATTACCTGTTTAACCTTGGAGACGGCAGCGATACTATTATCGACGCAACTGAAAGCGGCGCGGATAACCGTATCAGCTTTGGTGTCGGCATCAACCGTGCTGATGTCACACATTATATCGATGGTTCCACCCTGATTATCAAGTATGGTAACGGCGATAGTATTAACGTTGATAACTTTGACCGTACCGGAGCAAACGGAACACCGGTAATCAATACCTTTGAGTTTTCCGATGGAACAATCATCAGTCTGGACGAATTCCTGAACAATGCGCCGGAATTAGGAGTTGTTACGCTTGATGATATGGTTATTTCAGAGGATCAGCCATTCAACTTCCAAATCCCGCAGGGCGCTTTTCTTGACGCCGACGGGGATACTCTAGTCTACAAAGCCACAGTTACAGGTTCAGAACAGTTGCCCGCATGGCTTTCTTTCGACTCTATAACCGGCACTTTTGGCGGTACACCGTCAAACGCTGACGTTGGGGAATTCCCCATTACAGTTACTGCGATCGACAGATTTGGTGTCACGGTCAGCCAAGCTTTTGGCATTTCCGTTGAAAACGTTAATGATGCCCCCGAACTTTCCAGCGCACTGGCCGATCAGACAGCAACCGAAGATCAAATCTTCAGCTTCCGCATACCCGCCAACAGCTTCAGGGACATCGACAAAGGCGACAGCCTGTCTTATTCCGCATCACTGGCCAATGGCAACCCCTTGCCGACCTGGTTGGTTTTTGATGCCGCAAC
>JBAYZR010000360.1:0-3754 GCA_041672425.1 Pedobacter sp.
ACTTGCGCTTCCAGTGGAGTATAGCCTGGAGTAATTCAAAGGAGATTTTCATGCGCCGTATTCTGGTTTTAATTACCTTAATCATCTTATTCGGTGTGACACCCGTACACGCTCGTCAGATCACCGACATGACCGGCAGAAAGGTCACGGTACCGGACAAAATAACCAAAGTATATTGTTCTTCTCCACCAGGAACCTATCTGCTCTATGCCATCGATCCCGCTCTGGTGGTAGGTCTTAACTTTGCCCCTAAAGAACAGGAGAAGAAATTCATCCGTAAAGAATTCAAACAACTTCCTATTATCGGCGGGGCGGTTGGTCAGGGACGAAACATCAATGTCGAGATGCTGCTGAAGGTCAAGCCAGATATTGTGCTGGTCTGGGCCTGGCAGGAGAAGGGAATTAACGAAAAGTTTGAAGAAACCTTCAGGAAACTTGGTTTGCCGACAGTTTATGTCCGTCTTGATTCCATAACCGATTATCCTGCTGCCTTCCGTTTCCTGGGCGACCTGCTTGACCGCCGGGAACGAGCATCAAAGCTGCAAAACTATGCAGAGAAAACCTTGAAAGAGGTATCAACAATTACAACAAAGATTCCAACCGGAAAAAGGATCTCAGTCTATTATGCCGAGGGGCCAGACGGCCTGGCAACAGAGCGGGACAGTTCTTTTCATGTTGAACCGCTCAGGTTGGCAGGCGGTCGCAACGTACATCATGGCGAAGCCCTGGATCATTACGGTCTGGAGAAGATCAGTATGGAGCAGGTCATGCTCTACAATCCAGAGCTCATCCTGGTACAGGAACGTGACTTTTACGCCAAAATATATACCGATCCTCGTTGGAAAGGGATCAAGGCCGTCAAGGACAAGCGGGTGTATCTTATCCCCAGGATTCCCTTCAATTGGTTTGACCGTCCCCCTTCTTTCATGCGCCTGCTTGGGCTGAAGTGGCTTACCAACTCACTCTATCCGCAACTCTATCCGCTGGATCTCGTCAAGGAGACCAAGGTGTTTTACAAGCTATTTCTAGGAATAACGCTTTCCGACGACAACCTGCGGGAGATTCTCAAGCCGTGAGGCTGCTTCCGGTTGGCATATCGGCGCTTGCACTGTGTCTGACAATGCTGGTGTCACTCAGACTGGGGAAGTATCCCTTACCGTTGGGCGATATACTGGGCTATTGTTCTCATGCATTGTGGGGTGGCGGAACAGTTGACGCCGAACGCCTGGCAACTCTCCATAATCTGCTGGTTGAAATCAGAATGCCGCGTATCCTGGCTGCCGGGATGATCGGGGCGGCCTTGTCAGTGTCAGGCGCGGCTTATCAGGCCATGTTCGTCAATCCTCTGGTTTCTCCCGGTATACTCGGGGTGTTGGGTGGGTCTGCTTTCGGAGCGGTTCTCGGAATGTTGCTGGGGACTTCCTGGTTTGGCATCCAGGTACTGACATTTGTCTTCGGTTTCGCAGCTATGGGTGTGGCTGTTGGTGTGGCACGTATCTACCGTGTGAATTCGACAGTCATGCTGGTATTGGGAGGGGTCATAAGCAGCGCCTTCTTTACCTCATTGGTATCAATTGTGAAATATTCAGCAGATCCATACAACCAGCTACCGGCCATTGTCTACTGGTTGATGGGAAATATGTCGCTGGTTGATCGCTCGACAGCTCTCAGAGCAGGTATTCCCATCTGTATCGGTATAGTCGGGCTGATTTTGTCCGGACGACATCTTAATGTCCTCAGCATGGGTGATGAAGAGGCTCGTGCCCTCGGCATAAACGTAAACCGTGTTCGCATGATCGTGATTGTTTGCGCCACCCTGGTTAGCGCCATGACCGTAGTCATTGCCGGAACCATCGGATGGGTGGGCCTGATCATCCCCCACATTACGCGCATGATCACCGGCCCTGACAATGAGACACTTTTGCCAGTCAGCGCCTTACTTGGGGCTACATACCTGGTGATCGTGGATGATATCTCGCGCTTGGCCTTCTCCTTCGAGATTCCCATCGGTATT
This sequence comes from Pedobacter sp., assembly GCA_041672425.1. Lineage (GTDB taxonomy): Bacteria > Desulfobacterota > Desulfuromonadia > Geobacterales > Pseudopelobacteraceae > JACPFJ01. The sequence continues at coordinate 2,015 of JBAYZR010000360.1, forward strand.
CTCACAGCTTTGGTAGGTATCCCCTTCTTTGCTTTGGTATTGAAGAGCACCCGGAAAGGCTGGAATTGATGGCACTTATTGAAGCGGAGCAGATATCGTTCAACTATTGCAAGGAACAGGTGTTGAGTGACCTTACTCTTTCTGTTGAAGCTGGAGGGGTACTGACGTTGCTTGGTCCCAATGGTAGTGGCAAAACCACTTTGCTCAAATTGCTGCTTGGGCTGCTACGACCAAAACAGGGCCATATTCTTCTCAATGGTAAAAATGTTATGTCGATACCTTCGAGAGAGCTTGCCCGAAACGTGGCCTACGTACCTCAGGTACACCGTGAGGCATTCGGCTATAGGGTCTTTGACGTTGTTTTGATGGGTAGGATGCCGCATGCATCCTTCTTCGGAAGATATGGGGAAACAGACCGTCGTATTACGTGTGAATCGCTGGAAAAGCTCTCCATCGGACATCTGTCTGAGCGTCCCTATACGGAGGTAAGCGGCGGCGAACGACAACTCACCCTGATTGCCCGCGCACTGGCCCAGGGGGCTCAAACCTTTATCATGGATGAGCCGACCAATGGTCTTGATTATGGCAACCAACTCCGCCTGCTTGACCGTATAAAAGCCCTTTCTCGTGACAACAGCTTCACCTTCATCATGACGTCACATCATCCTGATCACGCCATGGCGGTCGCCGACCGGGTAATCATGATGCAGAAGGGGAAAATAATTCGTGATGGCGCGCCTCTCGATACGATAACACCACATAGTTTGGCAGAACTTTACAATCTGGACGAACAGCTCTTCGCCGTATTGACATATGCCTGACTTGCTCCATGCGGGGAAACTCTAAGCATTAAGGATAATATAAAAGGCAGAACGCTATGTCAGTAACTCAGGAAATTGAAGCGACAATTGAAAAGGCTGATCTGAAAGTTGTTTTCCGTAATGAAAGTGATCAGCCAAATACCATGCGCCTCAATCTGGCAACGGTCGGCAAGTGCCGTAACCGCGAGTGCCGGGCCAAGGTGTTTCCGTTACTCTACCAGATGAGCCGGGTTATCTCCGAAAGCTCGGACCTTTCCCATACCCTCATCATTCTGCAGCAGATCATGGAAAAGGCCATGAACATCGTCTGCGGCATGATCAGCCTGTATCATCAGAAATCGGGCAGGATTCTTCTCCATGAGAGTTTCGGCCTGACCTATGACGAAGCATCACGCGGTGTATATGCCTTGGGTGAAGGTATTACCGGGAAAGTAGTTGAAACCGGCAAGGCCATAATGTTGCCGAGCATTAGTGAGGAACCAACATTCCTGCACCGCACGCGCAGCCTGAAATATGGTCTTGACCAGGAACTTTCCTTTGTCTGTGTTCCGATCATGCGTGGACGAAAGGTGCTTGGCACGATCAGCGCAGAGCGGATCTATGACAGCATGAAGCTCCTGGAACAGGACGTGGAGTTGCTCGCCACCTTTGCCGCCATGATTGCACCGGCAGTCGAGCTCTACCTGATGGAGCATATTGACAAGGTCAATCTGGAAAAGGAAAACCGGCGGCTTAACGAAGCGCTGAAACAGAAATTCAAACCAGCGAACATCATCGGCAGCTCCAAGGCCATGCTGGATGTGTACGAACTGATTCGCAAGATTACCAACACCAAAACAACCACCCTGATTCTGGGTGAAAGCGGGGTTGGCAAGGAACTGGTGGCGGGGGCCATTCATTACAATAGCACGCTGGCAGA
>JBAYZR010000361.1:0-3743 GCA_041672425.1 Pedobacter sp.
TGCCCTGCTGATCACTGTTCTGGCAGTGGTGACAGGGGCACTGCATCTGGATGGGCTGGCTGATGTATGCGACGGCTTGGCAGCGCGGGGCGACCGGGAACGCTTTCTGGCGGTGATGAAGGACTCCAGTACCGGTGCGGTCGGCGCAGTCGGGCTGGCGCTGGGGCTGCTGCTAAAATGGCAGGCGCTGCTGGCTGTACCGACCGAGATCAAATGGCAGGCGCTTCTGCTGTTCCTGCTGCTGTCCCGTTTCGGTCAGGTACAGACCATCGTATTCGCCCGTAATGCCCGTCAGGACGGCCTTGGCTCAACCTTAATCAAAGCCGCTGGCGCCCTGCAACTGCTGGCGGCCGGCGGCATCACCCTTGCTGCTGCCTGGTGGCTGATGGGGGTCAAGGGGCTGGTCATTCTTGCTGTAATCGTCGTATGCACATGGTTGCTCAAGCTCTGGTCCCATCGCAGGCTGGGAGGGATCACCGGCGATATCATCGGCTGTATCACCGAACTGAATGAAATCCTGGCGCTCATATTGATCTCGGCTTTGCCACAATTCCCATGACAGCTGGAACCACACCGCAACACCCGACCGCCCTGCTGGAATCCTTCTCCTCCGGACAGTACACCCGCTCATTCCGCTTTGAAGGACTGGAGACCGTTATCGCGGCCTATTCACCCCACGAGGTGCTTCCGGCCCTGGCGCAGATCGAACAGGCCGTCGAGAAGGGCAGACACGCTGTCGGCTTTGTCAGCTACGAGGCAGCCACAGCCCTCAATCCGGAACTGTCCGTGATGAAACCGGGCAAGCTGCCGCTGCTCTGGTTCAGCATCTTTGCAAAACGTCTGGCCTGTGAAGCATGCGTGGGTAAAAACGAAACAAGCGATTGCCAGGTTTCGCTGCCTGAGCTTGCCATCGAGCACACAGCCTACATTGATGCGGTGAACAACATCCGGGAGGCCATTGCAGCTGGAGAGAGCTACCAAGTCAACTTCACCACCCGTCAGCGCTTCACCGTCAGCGGCGATCCCTTTACGCTCTATCGCCGCATGTGCCGTAACCAGCAGGCCCCCTTCTGCGCCTGGCTCGACATTGGCACACATCGCATTCTCTCGGCCTCGCCGGAGCTGTTTTTTTCCCTGGAAAACGATCTGCTGACCATGAAGCCGATGAAGGGCACCGCCGCGCGCAGGCCGCGCGCTGACGACGACCGACATCAGCGCGACCTGTTGGCAGTGATCGCCAAGGAACGTGCCGAGAACCTGATGATCGTTGATCTGGTGCGCAACGACCTCGCTATTATCGCCGAAACCGGCACTGTTGCGACGCCATCACTATTTGACGTGGAAACCTTCCCCACCATTCACCAGATGACCTCGACCGTTACCGCCCGCATCCGGCCCAAGGCCGGGCTTACCGACATCTTCCGGGCGCTCTTCCCCTGTGGTTCGGTCACCGGCGCCCCCAAACGGCGCACCATGGAGATCATCAAAGGACTGGAGGCCGCGCCGCGCGGTCTTTACTGCGGGGCGATCGGCTACCTTTCCCCCGGTCGGGAGGCGGTTTTCAGCGTCGCCATACGCACGGCAATTGTGGAGAGTGCCTCGGGAAACGCAGAGATCGGGATCGGCAGTGGCATCACCTGGGATTCGGATGCAGAGAGTGAGTTTCAAGAATGTCTGGCCAAAAGCGTCTTCATGGGCCACGACAGCAGCCCCTTCCAACTGATCGAATCTTTGAGACATGATGGTGAAGGCTACCTGTTGCTTGACCAACACCTACAGCGCCTCTCTGCTTCGGCAACCTATTTCGGGTTCCGCTTCGATAACAACACCCTGCGCAAACAGCTCGTTCAGCTTGAGCAGAGCCTGTCCGGCATTCACAAGGTGCGGATTGTGCTTGATCCGAACGGAACTGCCACACTAGCAGCCCAACCTGTCATCGCCCTTGATCCCAGTGCCTCTTACGCCATGTTGGCACTGTCACCAGAGCGGGTGACATCATCCGATCCGTTCTTGTACCACAAGACGACTCGCCGTGCCTTGTACGATCGTGAACTCCAAGCACATCCGGACTGCTATGATGTCATCTTTCTGAATGAACGGAACGAACTGACCGAGGGGAGCTTCAACACCATAATCGTCTCCCTGCATGGAGAATTGCTGACCCCGGCGCTTGACTGCGGCCTGTTGCCGGGGGTACTGCGGGAGGAGTTGATAGAATTCGGCGCTGTCCGCGAGACGGTTTTAATCTTGGATGACCTATACAAGGCCGATAAAATCTGGCTGGTCAACTCGGTGCGCGGCTGGCGGGAATGCAAATTTCATACACCCTTTGAAAAGGGGAGCCAGGGGGATTTTGATTCTGTACCATCAAAGATAAATCCCCCCTCAATACCCATTTAGCCAAACAAGGAGAACACATGCCGACCCAAATAGAATCCGCACGTCAGGGCATTCTGACCCCCCAGATGATCGTTGTTGCCCAAGCGGAAGATCACACCAACGAATACATCCTCCGGATGGTAGCCGAAGGCAAGATCGTCATCCCTTGGAACCACAACCGCAAACCTCAGGCAGTCGGCATCGGCAAGGGATTGCGCACCAAGGTCAACGCATCGATAGGCACCTCCTCCGATATCATCAATTACGCCACCGAGGTACAAAAGGCTCGGGCCGCCCAGGAATCCGGGGCAGACACCCTGATGGAACTCTCAGTGGGAGGCGACCTGGACCGGGTGCGACGCGAGGTGATCGCCGCCGTGGACCTGCCGGTCGGTAACGTGCCGCTTTATCAGGCCTTCTGCGAAGCAGTCAAAAAATACGGCGACCCCAACAAACTGGATGAGGAGATGCTGTTCGACCTGATCGAGCAGCAGTGCGAGGACGGCATGGCCTTCATGGCAGTGCACTGCGGCATCAACCTCTGCACTGTCGAACGCCTGCGCAAACAGGGTTATCGCTACGGTGGTCTGGTCAGCAAGGGAGGGGTCTCCATGGTGGCCTGGATGCTGGCCAACAACCGTGAGAACCCGCTTTACGAAAAGTTCGACCGGGTGGTCGCGATCCTCAAAAAGTACGACACCGTACTATCGCTGGGTAACGGCCTCAGGGCCGGGGCAATCCACGACAGCTCGGACCGTGCGCAGATTCAGGAGCTGCTCTTCAACTGCGAACTGGCCGAACTTGGCCGCGACATGGGGTGTCAGATGCTGGTGGAAGGGCCGGGACACGTGCCGCTGGATGAGATCGAGGGGAACATTCAGCTGCAAAAACGGATGAGCGGCGGCGCCCCCTACTACATGCTGGGTCCGATTACAACCGACGTTGCGCCAGGTTTCGACCATATTACCGCCGCCATCGGTGCGGCCCAGTCCAGCCGATTCGGGGCCGACCTGATCTGCTACATCACCCCGGCTGAACACCTGGCGCTCCCCACGGAACAGGATGTCCGTGACGGGGTCAAAGCGGCCAGGATTGCAGCCTACATCGGCGACATGAACAAATATCCCGAAAAGGGACGCGAGCGTGACAAGCAGATGTCCAAGGCCCGCCGCGACCTGAATTGGGAGCGACAATTCGAGCTGGCGCTCTATCCTGAAGACGCCCGCGCCATCCGCGCCGACCGCACCCCGGAGGACGAGGCCACCTGCACCATGTGTGGCGACTTCTGTGCATCGCGCGGGGCAGGCAAGCTGTTTGCCTGTGATCTTAAAGGTGATAAAATCTGAAAGGTACGGGTTGCTGCT
>JBAYZR010000362.1:0-3702 GCA_041672425.1 Pedobacter sp.
TGAACGAATCGGTTCTGGTCTGCCTGGTGGGCGGGCTGATCGGTATCCTCATGGCCTACGGCGTCGGGATGATCTTCCCGTTGTTCGTGCAGATTATTACCATGAAATTTTCCATTGCTTCCATTGTTTCCGCATTTCTCTGCTCATCCATCATTGGCGTGCTGTTTGGATTCCTCCCGGCAAAGAACGCCGCCAGGCTCGATCCCATTGAAGCACTGGCACGGGAGTAACTGATTGATAACCCGCATATTCACATTTAAGGCACGTCAGTTCGCCGTGGTTTTTATTCTAATGTTGATGGGGAGCGGCTGCGCGTTGCTTCCCAAGAGCGACATGAAGGCCCCGCAGGTGGCCATGCCGGACAAATGGCAGGGTACTACCGTGACAGGCTCTGCTGTCGCAAATGGCGATAAGTGGTGGCAGAGCTTTAATGACCCTGTTCTGAACCAGTTGATCGACCGGGCTCTGCGCACCAACAACGATCTGGCGGCAGCAGCTATCAGGGTTCGCCGGGCGCAACTGAAGTCCGGCCTGACTGATACCAATCTTACCCCTTCCGTCAACGCGACCGGCAACAGCGGCATCACCAAGGATCTTAATACCGGAAGCAATGTACAGAACCATAATATCACCGGTACGCTGAGCTATGAGCTGGATCTGTGGGGGAGACTGGCCAAGCTGCGGGAGTCCTCCCGTTGGGAGGCCGAGGCAACGGAGGTAGACCGGCAGAATACGGCCCTTGCCCTGATCGGAACCACCGCCTCCGCATACTGGCAGATCGCTTATCTCAATGAGCGAATCGCCTCCAGTGAGGCCGGTATTGCCTATGCTGAAAAGACGTTCGATCTGGTACAGGCAAAGTACCTGGCAGGGGCTGTTTCCGGCATCGATCCGACCCAGTCAAGCCAGACTCTTGAAACAGAGCGGGCAAATCTGACCCAGTTGATCCAGCAGCTTGTCGAGGCACGAAACAGACTGGCAATTCTCTTTGACCAGACACCGGAAAACAGCGTGCCGGAACTCCGGCAGCTGCCTGATGGGCTACTCCCCACTGTGGTGGCGGGTCTTCCGGCAGACATCCTTGGCAGGCGACCGGACCTGAGGGGGGCGGAGCTTCGTCTGCGTGAATACATGGCTGATGTCGATGCTACCCGCGCCAGTTTCTATCCGGCTATTTCCCTCACCGGCAGTCTTGGCAGCAGCAGTACAAGTCTTGCGAATATCCTGCAAAACCCGGTTGCAGCGTTGGGGGTGGGTTTGGCGCTGCCGTTTGTACAGTGGAACACGGCAAAGCTGAACATAAAGGTTTCGGAAACAGAGTTCGAGGAGGCAGTGGTAAATTTCCGGCAGACCCTCTACAAGGCGCTCAGTGATGTGGAAAACGCCTTGTCGGCCAATGGGCAGTATCAGGCCGAAGGTGTTCATCTGGAGCAGGCCCTGGCGTTGTCGAAAAAGGCCGAGCAGTTGGCCGGAATTCGCTACCGGGCCGGAGCGACCGGAGTGCAGGCTTGGCTGGATGAGCAGGAGCGCCGACGGAATGCGGAGACGTCCCTGCTCACAAACCATTTGAATCGGCTAAACACTTTGATGAAATTATACCAGGCTGTTGGCGGTGACATGGGGTAGCCCCAGACTTTCCCTTTGCAAGCGGCCAGAGGGGCTTTTCGAAGATCTAACATTCACTTATGACGTCGTTTTTTTACTTGACTAATATTATAGTTAATTATATTCTCGACAATAGTTGTATGCAAATAGCATAGCCCTGATAACTATAATACTAAACATTAAATGGAGGATATCGATGATCTGACCAGACCAATACTTATTTTTATCGCTGCCTGGTGCTGACAACGAACCTCCCTCGCTGTGTAGTCACATCCACCAATGAGCCGAACGGCTTGCATTTATGACTGCGGTAGCACTGCAAGGGAGAAAATCATGACAAAATTATCTGCACTGTTTTCGTTTTTATCTGTTTTTGCCATTACAGCGATGGCCTCTGCCGACACGCTGACCATCAGCACCGACAGGATCAGCTTCGTCCCAGGGCAAGTAATAAAGATCACAGCCCTGTACAAAAAGAATGACGGCAAACCGATTACATCGCCAAGCACCCGCGAAGTTCAAATCAAAAACCCTTCCGGCAGCGAATTGGTAAAAACCAGCATGAAGAACGTCGGCAGTGGCGTTTACACCTATGCCTACACGCTCTCCCAATCTGCCACAAGCGGCAAGTACGAGGTTCGCGGCAAGTTTGCCTACAACGGTGTCGAAACCAAGGCCTACACCTATCCCCAGGTTACCGTCGCCACAGCAGACACCACCCCGCCGCTAACAGCTGTTTCCCCTGCTTCCGGGACGTACACCATGCCGGTCAGCGTAACCCTGGCCGCCAACGAGAGCGCCACCATTTATTACACGGTCAACGGCTCCACGCCGACAACCGCTTCAACTCGCTATAGTGCTCCGATCTCCCTGAACGCTACCACAACGCTGAAATACTTTGCCCGCGATACCGCCGGCAATAACGAAGCAGTCAAAACAGCCACCTTCACTGCAGGCACGATTACACCGCCTCAGCCTACAGGTGGCCACCCCTCGCTTACCTATACCGGCGGCGCCATGTGCCTTCAGTGCCATGCCACCCAGGCTACCGGGATGGCTGGCAGCGCACACTACCTATGGGAAGGGCCAAACAGCCAGATCAGCAACAAGCCGGGCGTTACCGGCGGTAAACTGAACAGTGCCATTAACGCCTACTGCATCAACACCCTGGGCAACTGGAACGGCTGTAGCGGCTGCCATATTGGCGCTGGCGCAAAGCCGGGTACCGTTGCCCAAGCCACCCAGAATATTGACTGCCTGGTCTGCCATCAGAAAGAGTACAAGCGGGTACGCAACTCAACCACCGGGCTGTTCGAGCCCGACATGACCAAGATGACCATCAACATGGACACCGCCGTCCAGACTGTCCATAAACCGCTCAAATCCAACTGCCTCCAGTGCCACGCCAAGGGTGGCGGTGGCGATGCCCTCAAGCGGGGCGATCTCGCCCTGATCAACGGAACCACCTCCGACCGTAACTATGACGTGCATATGGCCACTACCGGCGCGAACCTGAGCTGCCAGCAGTGCCATACATTCACCAACCACCATGTGGCCGGGCGCGGTTCCGACCTGCGCCCCACCGATAGTTCTGTTGGCGTTAACTGTTCAACATCCACCTGCCACAGCTCCAAGGCGTCCCTTACAAGCGGCCATGCAACCGCAAGCATCAACAATCATATGAAACGTGTTGCGTGCCAGACCTGCCACATCCCGGTATACGGCAAGAAAGCTGCCGATGCTGTGCTTGATGCCGTTACCGGCTTTGGCAATCAGGCAACCGAGACCACCCGTACCTGGCTCACACCTGAATGGTCTGCTGCCAACAACCGCTGGGAACCCACCGTAGTTAAGGCAAATAACCTGAAGCCGCTCTACGCCTTCTTTGACGGTACATCCTGGGTATCCGACCTTAACGACGTCGCGGTAATCGACCCTGTAACCGGCGCCTACAAGATCAGCCGTCCCAACGGTGGCATCAACAGCGCCAACAGCAAATTGACCCCGTTCAAGTACAAAACCTCACTACAGCCGCGGCATACAGCATCCGGCAGACTGATTGCAGTAGACACCTCTGTGTACTTCAAGAATGGTGAC
>JBAYZR010000363.1:0-3695 GCA_041672425.1 Pedobacter sp.
CGATGCCTGTGTATGCAATCGACACCTTGACGAACTCCCCTGAATCCTCAGTGAACAGGCGGATCGTGCCACGATTTGGAGTGTACTTGATGGCGTTTTCCAAAAGATTGACCACTACCTGCTCCAGGCGTCCCTGATCTGCCAGAACGCACGGCAATACACCGCTGACCGATTCATTGATTATGGCAATATTCTTTTGCGCCGCACGATCCTGAAGCAACATGCAGGCCTTGACAATCGTCCCTGAAATATCAATCGGGTTGAGTTCAAGGATCGCATCTTTTGTTTCCAAGCTTGACAGCGTAAGGATGTCGTTGATCAGATTGGTCAGTCGTTCCGAGTGACTGAAGATAATCTCCACAAAACGGACGGCACGGACCGGGTCAGACTCCAGAGTGCCTTCAAGCAGGCTCTCGGCGTACCCCTTGATGATCGTCACCGGGGACCGGAGTTCATGGGAGACATTGGCGACAAAGTCCCGGCGAATGTTTTCCGCCTTCTTCAGATCTGTTATATCGTGAAAGACCGCAACGACCCCCTGTCTGACGCCATCCACATGCAACGGAACCCAATGGGTGAACAGGGTAATATCGTTAGGCTGGATGGAAATCTCCCGTACCAGCTCGTTCACTTCAGGTTTGCCAAGGTCGTTGAAGGCCTCCAGCAGGTCAGGATGGCGTGATATTTCTACCAGTTTTTTCCCTTCCACTTCTCCGCTAATGGAAAAGAGACGGCTGAAAGCAGGGTTGACCAAGGTGATGACACCATCGGGAGCGGTCACCATGACCCCTTCGCCCATGCTGCGCAGGATAGTGTCCAGACGCTGCTTTTCGGCGGAAAGTCGCTGCACCTGATCTTCGATTCGATCCGACATGTCATTCAGTACGCCTGCCAGCATGCCGATTTCATCATTGGAGACTATCGGGATTTTGGCCTTGCTCTTCCCATGACCGATGCGGGCGGCGGCATCTGCCATGTCACGCAAGGGCCTGGAAGTCAAGTTGGAGAGGATATAGCTGAGCAGGAGAGCAATCAGTATGGTGACCAGCGTTGCCCCGCCTACGATACCGTGCAGGCTGCTGCGGGCATCTGCCAGGTATTCCAACGGCAGGGCAAGACGGATGATCCCATCGGTTTTTCCGCTGCCATATGTCGTGGCCGAATAGAGCATGGAGATAAGCAGGGTATCTGAATAGCGCAGGGCGCTTCCGCTCCCATTCTTCAGCGCCTCCTGCACCTCGGGACGTTGCAGATGATTCTCCAGTTGCGCCAGGCGAGCCTGCCCCACATCCGAATCGCCAATAACCGTGCCGCTTGGGGCAATGAGGGTGACCCTGGCCTTGATGACGGCGCCGATGGATTCCGCAAGCTGCTGTGGCGATATTACATGGTTATCACTCATTACCAGCAATCTGGCCAATTGTGCCTGGCTGGCCAGATTGCCCCTGCTCTCCTCAATCATTACTTTTTGCAGGGTATGGTCGAAATAGAGATAAAAACATCCTGTAATCAAGGCGATCAGGAAGATGTAGGAAAGCGCCAGTTTGGTTCGGAAGCCCATAAGTTACTCCTCGATCTTGTAGCCAAAACCACGAACGGTCTTGATGATGTCTCCAGGACCCCCCAATTTTCCCCGCAGTCTTGTGATATGCGTGTCAACTGTTCTGGTATCCCCGGAATTACTATAGCTCCAGACTTTCTGCAACAGTTGTTCTCGACTCTGCACGTATCCCTTGTTCTCCGCAAGATAGAGTAGCAGCTTGAACTCGGTACTGGTCAAATCAATATCGAGACCGGCGCTTTTTACAGCATGGCGGTGTGTATCGATCATTATATCGTCAATAGTAATAATTATGGTTATGGATTGTTTGGCTTCATGCTCAAATCGCCTCATTACGGCCTTGATGCGCAGGGCAACCTCGCGCATGGAAAACGGTTTAACAATGTAATCGTCAGCGCCAACCTCAAATCCGACTACCCGATCAATTTCGTCACCTTTTGCAGTTATCATGATAATCGGGATCTGTGCAGTACGCTGGTTCTTGCGTAGCGCCTTGCAAACCTCTGTCCCCAACATCCCTGGAAGCATCAAGTCCAGCAGGATCAAATCAGGCAGGTCTGCGCCTGCTCGCTCCAACCCCAATTTGCCGTTATGAACGCAGGTAGCTGCATAACCCTCTTTCTCCAGATTGAAAGCCAGAAGTTCCGCCAAGTCTTTTTCGTCCTCGATAATCAACACTCTTTTCATGTCATTCTCCTGCTATATTCCCAATTTTACAGCTACATTCGACATCACAGTAATCGTTGTATCATAAAATTGTTACAGCCATGTTGCAGTCAGAAAAAGATTGTGTAGAGATTGCATTAGAGAAAAACTTGGGTAAGTAAAAATTCACAAAGAATTTATCTGACCTCCACCTGATTGTAATACTGTTCGTATATACTAAGAAAAAATCAGAGGAGGAACTTTCAAATGAAAATCAGACTAAATGAAGATTATTATTTCTGGTGCTGCGACTGGTGTGACAGTGAAAATCGGGTGCTCTGGGTAAAAATGCAGGAAGGAACTTATTGCGGCGCCTGCCACCGGCCAATGAACCTGACTGGCATACAAGACGTTGTCACCGAAAGCACGATAGCAGCCGGGTTGTGCTAGTTGAAATGTCAGCAAAAGAAGAATCAATGCCCGCGATACAGTTGCATCAGGTAAATCACAATCTCTATGGCAATCAGGATGATAATGATCCATTCCAGACGTGCGGAGCGTCGGGCGTTGGAGAGGCCGGAAAAGACGTCGGTCATGTCCAGCAATGTTTCTGACTTGTGTTTGATCTCCTGATAACGCTGGTTTAACTCGAACAGACTTGCCATAGTAAGGTAGAGATGGTCTGCTTCCGGGTTGTCCCAGGTGATGTCAGGCTTGTCCAGCACCATGATATGGGCGATGGAGGTGAATTTGAAACTTAGTATTGATGACGCCAGACGAGCCATATCACGATCAGACAACTCCAGCCGTCCTTTGCCCAGACTGGCGATCAATCCTTCAACCTCGTCAAAGACCACGTCGATCCGTTCCTCGATCCGCTCCAGCGCCACGGATTTGGCAATCACAAAACAGATGATGTCCAGAAATGCCAGGTTGTAACAGGGCATGACAGCGCAATCGTTGGCGATTGCCGTTTCGCGCTCCGGATCTATTTCCAACCGGTATTCCTCACGATAGGGTAACTGGATCTGTCCCTTCAGTGACTCGGCGTATTGGGGGATGCTGTCCAGGAAGCGCGCCACCAAATCACCCGAACAGTTGAGAAAGACCACCCCCCCGAAGTAATAGAGATAGACCCGTTCCTCATCGTTGCCGGTGGCAAGGGCAAAGGTCACCGGGTTGAGCTTCATCGGTTCTTCCCAGCGATACTTGCGGGAGATGCCGAGTTTGACAGCCAGGCGATTCAGGTCAAGCTCGCCGCCAAAGGCAAATGCTTTGCAGGTAAATAGTTCCATCATATCTTCTTTTCCTTGAATCGGTGTTTAGGGTAAATTCCCCCCCCTTGAGGCGTTTTAAGAATCAACTAAGGAGCTGTAAATAAATGACTTGGTTATATTGCGCTCAGATTCGGGTCAGATTTGGCTGAACTGATTGAGGCAAACCGCAGACGTAGCAGAGCTACGTTGAGGATTTGGTGATTGAAGTTCGG
>JBAYZR010000364.1:0-3672 GCA_041672425.1 Pedobacter sp.
CGCTGCAAGCAGCCGGAATAGATGCTTCCGAGCTGGACTGCATCATCGTAGGCACTTCAACCCCTGATATGAGTCTGCCCTCTACCGCCTGCATGGTTCAGGAGAACATTGTTGCCAAGAACGCCTTCGCCTTTGATATCAACGCGGTATGCTCAAGCTTTGTTTACGCATTGGAGATAGCCGACAACTTTATCAAATGCGGCAAGTACAAGACCGTCATGGCCATTGGCGCCGACACCTACTCCAAGATCCTCGACTTCAACGACAAGAACAGCTGTCCGCTTTTCGGCGATGGCGCCGGAGCAGCTATACTGAGTTGTGGCGGAGATGAAAAGACCGGCATCCAGCAGACCTACATGCGTAGCGACGGCAAGGGCTGGCCATTGATTCAGGTGCCGTCTTCAGGCTCCCGCAAGCCGGTCACTCCCGAGACGATTGCCGCCCGTGAGATTTTTTTCCAGATGGCGGGTAAGCAGGTCTACGTCTTTGCCACCGAGGTCATCCCGGACATCATCAACAAACTCTGTGCAAAAGCCGGCATCACCCCGATGGATCTGGATTACATCATACCGCACCAGGCCAACGTGCGCATGATTGACTTTATCTCCAAAAAAAGCGGATTTCCCAAGGAACGTTTTCTGCTAAATCTGGATCGCTGTGGCAACACCTCGTCCGCCTCCGTGGCGCTGGTGCTGGACGAAAACCTGCGCAACGGAACCATAAAGCCGGGCCAACTGATCCTGGCAATGGGCTTCGGCGGTGGCCTCACCTGGGGTGGATTATTGATAAGATTTTAGCCCTCCGACACCCTCGCCCGCCTCAAAGGTTTTCAAACTATTCTGTTCAAGAAGTGCCCACAGATTTTCCTGCGGGCACTTCTGTTTCCATCCGCCATGAAAATGATCGGCAGCCAGTAGTAGCCCACCCGACGCCAGAAGGCGCGCCAGATTGCCCACGACCTGCTCCAACCGGTGTGGCGTATTGATGATTGGCCCACCCAGCAGACCATTGCAAAGGATCAGATCGAACTGTTCCATCCGTGGCGCATCAAACAGGTCTATGCTACGGAAGCGGATGCAGGTATGGAACCCCTGCTCAAAGACTTCGGAGGTTTCCTTCCGGAAGATTACTTCACGCAACCGGTCGTGAGGGAAGCGCGCATATGCGGCGGCCCAGACCTCCAACGGTTCGATGGTCCAGCCTTCGATCTGAATATCTTCCGCTTGTAATCCTCGTTCCATCAGCAGATTGGTCAGGCCATATGTCTCCTCTCCGGCGCCGCAGGCTGCATCCAGGCAGCGCAGGGGGATTCTCCTCCGTACCTTCAGCCACTCCCTGATGATCTCCCCTTGTTGCGGATATCGCCTGAAACCGCCATAAAAACGGTTCGGCAGAAACGAGGCGAAAATAAATTCCACTAACAGTTCGTGGTCTGACAGCAGCAGTTCCAGAAGTCGGGCCGGGTTGGCGCTGACCTGGAAACGCGGCAACAATATGGTGAATAAATCCGCCCAGCTCAAGAGATTATGGAAAGGGGCGCTTGATAGAATGGGCGGATAGGTCAATGCAGAACGGTATAGGCGCTGGAAGTTCCGGGCGATATCTGCAACAGGGAGATAAAGCTCGCTTTGGTAGCGAATCTCCTGGGTAACGATCAGTCTCGGCGCAGGAAGCGGGGTTGGAGAGGTTGCAGCGTAAACTTCGAAGCGTTCATTCAAGCAGCGGATATTACTTTGGAAGCAAGTGGTGTCCAGCTTACGCGAGATAAGCAGATCAAGATCTTTTTGTGCATCCCAACACAGCCGGGAGGGTGACAGGGATAACATCAATAGCTGCGGATCGGTTGATACAGCGTATCCCGCTCGACCGGAATCTTGCCGGCCTTCCTGATCAGGCGGATGATCCCCTCCTTGGTCAGGGATTGCGGGCTCTGGGCGCCAGCGTCATGGCCGATCTTTTCTTCCACCACGGTACCATCCAGGTCGTTGACCCCGAAGGCCAGCGAGACCTGGGCGATCTTCTCTCCCAGCATGATCCAGTAGGCCTTGATGTGGTCGAAATTATCCAGAAAGATTCGGGCTATAGCCAGGGTCTTCAGGTCGTCCAGCCCGGAGGTAGCCTTGATATCCAGCTTCAAGTCCGAGTTCTCCGGCTGGAAAGCCAAGGGAATAAAGGCCTGGAAACCGCAGGTTTCATCCTGTAGCGTCCGCAGCAACTCCATATGCGCTACACGGTCGGCAAAGGTTTCCAGATGCCCGTACAGCATGGTGGCGTTGGTTTTCAACCCAGCCAGATGAGCCAGTCGGATGATCTCCAGCCAGCGCTGGCCTGAGATCTTTTCCGGGCAGATTTTCTGCCTGACCTCCTCCACAAGAATCTCGGCGCCGCCACCAGGCATGGAGCCGAGCCCGGCGGCTTTGAGGCGCCCCAGCACATGCTTTATCGAAAGCCCGGATATCCGTGAAAAGTATTCGATCTCCACGGCAGTAAAGGCCTTGATGTGCAAGGCGGGTGAATGCTGGCGGATAGCCCGGAGTGTCTCTTCATAAAATTCAAACGCCAGATCCGGATGCAGGCCGCCGACAATGTGTACTTCCGTTGCTCCTTCAGCCTCTGCCTCTGTGGCGCGACGGCAGATTTCGTCCAGCGCCATGGTATAGGCGCCATCCTCGCCGACTGTGCGGGAAAATGCGCAGAAGGCGCAACGGTTGATGCAGATGTTGGTGGGGTTTATGTGACGGTTAACGTTGAAGAATACGTTACGGCCGTTCTTACGCTCATTGGCTAGCGCAGCCAGTTCGCCAATGTCCAGCAAATCGTTTGAGTCGAACAGGAGCAAGGCTTCAGCGGATGTGATGCGCTGACCGTTGCAGACTTTTGCGGCAATAGTTTCGAAGGCTGACATGGAGGGAAGTTTACGGCAAAGCGTGCAGACGTTCAAGGGATTTCCTGAATAATTATAAAAACGCGATTGACGTAAAAACCACTCTGGTCAGCGCCACGTATATGCAGCAGCGTAGTAAATTTTCGTTACAATCCGTAAAAACAGCGATATAGTCAAAACCAAATTTTTCCGCAAGCAGCGATATTTAAAGGGAACGTGGTATGAACCTGAAAAACCTTGAAATCGGAACACAGCTTAAACTCGGTTTTGCCCTGCTGCTGCTGTTTGTAGTTGTGCTCGGCGCCGTCTCCTACACCCAGACCGATCAGATTCACCTGCAATCAGAAAAAATGTATAATAATTCGCTTAAGGTGCGGCTGGCCATCGGCACACTTAATCAGGTTATTCTGAGTATGCGTGTGAATGCTCGAGACCTGATCCTGGCAAAGACCAACCAGGAAAAGCAGGTCGCCAAACAATTGATAGAAGTATCTGCCTTGTCAGCACTGCAACAATTCAATGTCCTTGATACCATGTATTTGGGCCCGCGTTCAGATATGGAAGAAGCTCGCGCTGCTTTTGCCAAGTGGAATACTGTTCGCGATGAGGAGTTCATCAAGTTGGCGCTTTCCGGTGATATCGAAAAAGTGAAGGCAAATATCCTTCCCGACGGCTTAGTGGGGGTATACCGGGAACGAATGTTGACCAAGATCAAAAAGATTGACGATTTTGCCAAAAACCAGGCAGATGCCTTATATGCCACCTCTATAGAGTCAACCGATTCTCTG
>JBAYZR010000365.1:0-3670 GCA_041672425.1 Pedobacter sp.
GTGCAGTGTGCCTTACGGCAACTTTCCGCTTGACGAATTAGTAAAGAGTGTTAAAGTGGATATAAAAGGTCTTATTTAATTCCAAGGAGGATTTGTAATGTCATTAGAAGGGAAGAAAGCCCCGGATTTTACATTGGAAGGCAGTGACGGCAAAGAGCATTCGCTGAATCAGTACAACGGCAAAACGGTTGTAATCTACTTCTACCCCAGAGACAATACCCCCGGCTGCACCAAAGAGGCCTGCGGCTTTCGTGATAATTACAAGGAACTGACCGACAAGGGCATCGTCCTTTTGGGTGTAAGCAAGGACAGCATTGTTGCCCATGACAAATTTATAACCAACTACAGTCTGCCGTTTGTATTACTGAGTGACCCGGATAGCTCCATGATGCAGGCCTACGGGGCATTTGGCGAAAAGGTCATGTATGGCAAGAAAACCACCGGCACGATCCGTTCCACCGTTATCATCGGACCGGATGGCGTTGTTAAAAAACAGTGGGCTAAAGTAGCCAAAGCCGACCAGCACCCGGGTCAGGTGCTGGATTATCTGCGGGACTGAACCCGCGCAACAGCCCCCCGATAAAAGGGATAAGACATTACCGGAATTATTTCTGGAAAACAATGCAGAGATGATTTCTAATTTACTACATGGAGGCATAACAATCATGAACTTTGTAACCCTGGATGAAGTTATCAAATTTGCCATTGACCGTGAAGAGACCGCCTACAAACTCTACAAACTGGCGGAAGAGTTGAGCAGCGCCATAGCGGCTAAGAAGATGTTCGCTGAGCTGGCTGCCGAGGAAGCTACACACAAAGAGGTCTTCAGTAAGATCGATACGGAAGCGGCTGAACATCACAAATTATGCAAAATTCCGGAAATAAGCATTGCCAAATACTTGGCCGATGTTCCTTTTCGCCCTGACATGACCTATCAGGAAATACTGACCTATGCCCTGAAAACAGAGGACAGCGCCTACAACCTGTATAAGGTCGCAGCCGGCGCAACCGACGATGAAAAACTTGCTAAGGTACTGATGAACTTTGCCGACGTGGAGTTGGGGCATCGCCGCCGCCTTGAGGAAATCTACGAGGAGCATGTCCTGACCGAGGGATAATATTTTTACGCAAAAAGGTTGTCATGAAAGCACCACTTAGGGAGTCAGAATAAACTGATTTGTTTGTTCTGACTCCCTTATCATTAGTGGTGCTTTTTTTGTGCGCCAGGTAGGATCACAGGCGCCCCTTCACCGCATAAATCCCCGGTGCGTTGCGCCAGTACCCTTTGTAATCCAGGCCGTAACCAAACAGGAAGCGGTCGCCAACTTCGAGACCGAAGAAGTCGGCCCGCATGCCAGGGGTAACCTTGCGCAGATGAAGTTTTTCCACCAGCACCGCCATCAACACCTTGGCAGCGCCCTGCTGGCGGCAATAGTCGGCAATAGCCGCCAGGGTTACGCCCTCGTCGAGAATATCGTCCAGCAGCAGCACGGTTCTGCCTTTCAGGTCAGGCTGTGGTCTGGCGATCCAGTTCAAACTCTCACCATTTGTTTCGTGGCCGTAGCGGGTGGCATGAACATAGCCCACCTCCAGCGGAAACACCAGTTTGGTCAACAACTGTCCCGTAAAGATCAACCCGCCATTCATGATACACAGCAGCACCGGATTGGCATCTTTCAAGCAGTCAGTAATTTCTGTTGCCAGCCTCTTGATGGCCGCCGATACATCAGCTTCGCCAGCCAGCAGATCAGCCTCTGAAAACACCTTGTTCGCTTCATCAATTTTCATGATATGTCCTTTTAAAAGCTGATTCAAACCTGAATTTTACGTGCTCCCACAACCCGCTCTATGCGGCTTGAGTCGCAGACTGTGACCGGTTCTCCGTACCCACCGCACTCCCTGAATAATTGAGCAACCGCCTCAGCCTGACCATCTCCCACCTCTACCAGCAACCAACCTGCCGGATTCAGGCAGGCCAGGGATGATGGAACCAGCAAACGGTAGATATTCAACCCATCCGCACCGCCATCCAATGCTCCGCGCGGGTCGAAATCACGCACTTCAGGATCAAGCGCACCAATATCTTCTGTAGGAATATAGGGTGGATTGGAGACGATCATGTCAAAACAGCGCCCAGCCACCGGGTCGAGCAACGAACCGAGCAGAAACTCGATAACAACATTGTTCCGCTCAGCATTGCGCTGTGCCACCAGCAGTGCCTCCCCTGAGATGTCGATGGCCGTGACCATTGCTTCGGGCAGGCGCCGGGCGAGCGCAACCGCGATGCAACCGCTGCCGGTACCAATATCAAGCACCTTGCGGGCCCCCGGCATTAGTGCCAGCGTCTCCTCTACCAGTATCTCAGTGTCGTGGCGGGGGATGAGTACATCAGGGGAGACCTCGAACTCTAGGCCGCAGAACTCCTGGGTACCGAGGATATGTTGCAGTGGTTCACGTCGCCCCCGGCGGGCCACCATTTCCCGATAAGTTGTCAACTCGTTTTCGTTCAAAGGCTTTTCGAAGTTGAGATAGAGTCCGACCCGATCAAGGCCGGTAGCGGCGCAGAGCAGCCATTCAGCCTCCAGGCGGGCATTGACGACGCCTTTGTCGGCCAGATATGCTTTTGTCCAGTCCAGAATCTTTAAGGTTGTCCAAGTTTCCGGTTGCGTCATGCTCTGCTCCTCTGGAATGCAGGATACTAACTCATTATCCAAAATCACTCCAGATAATTCCGGCTGTCACCGTTGACCTCAGAGTTCCCCGGCGCCGTGATAATGGGTGACCCCAGAGCTTTCCACCCAAATCTGGAAACGGTGGAAACAATGGAAGACGTTGCCGTAAACATTCGCGCACCGTATTTCTACCCAGCACGGTTTGATGAGGGAGGGCAGGGTAAAGCCTGTTCTCTGCTCTAACCGATATGGTTCTCCGCCGATGAATAGATTCTTGACAATTTAAAACAAGTATCATATTATCTAATAATACATATATGCGAAACTTAATCTTTATAAAATTCTTTTCTCGACTTCTCCTCGTAGTCTTGCTGACCGTCCTGACCAATGACGTGCATGAACGTACTCATGCCATGCAAGGTCACATTACGGCAGCAAGCAATAAAGCATCATATTCGGAAATTGCAGTATCTCACCACTGTCCTTGTAATCCTCTTAAACAACATAGAGATTTTGATGGTTGCGATTCTTTTATCCACTGTGCTTGTCATGCTCCCCTGATTACCAAATCGTTTCAAGTCAACTATAATCCATTCATTTTAGACCATCTATACACGCCAGCCCCGTCCAAATTCTTACCCAAAGTCTATCTTTCTCTCTTCGTTCCACCCGATTCCGCAACTATCTAATCTTTCGTTCCCTGTAGCGCCTCAAATGCAACGATATATAGATATTGCACGTTGCCATATTTTCATTCAAACACTAATTACACTGACAGCCCCAGCAAACACGATTTATCGCGTTAAAGGCCGTCAAAGTAGATCGGAGTTTTAACAATGCGTACTGATAGCCAAAATACACCAACACTCCCCAATAGTTCCCCGGACGGTATCCATCATCTCATCGAATTTTTCGGCTGTTGCCCACACCAGATCAACTCTCGGCATTTCTGGGAAACAATTCTTGATTCGGCGTTGGAAGGCGCTGATATCCAGGTA